>DASTSF010000550.1:0-2564 GCA_035760825.1 Bacteroidia bacterium | reverse complement strand
GATCTTTTCCGTGTACAGGAAATGATTGGAAAGCGTCGTGTCTTCGGAATAAACATCCTGCACCACATTATAATAGCGCGCATTGTTGTCCGTGGAAACGTAGCTGGCTTTTGCGCCCGTTTCAAATTTTGTGTTCTGACCGAAAGGCTGAACGTAATCGATCTGCCCGGCGCGTATATCGACGTTCACCGGAAGGCGATAGAACAGGACGGACGGCTGCCGTGAAGCAGAATTCGCATACTCGTACGAAGTCGTGTTCGTGCGCGAGGCAGTGGTGGAGAAAGGCGCATAGCTGATATCCGCGCTGAGCTCACGCCCGTTCGTATCGATGCGGAACTGGTAATACATGCTGTACGTGAGATACAGCTGCGTGTCGCGCTGCGCGCCATTCGTGAAGAGGCTCGAATCGAGCACCGAATTTCCATCGTACATATCCACGCTGAACGTCCGGTTCTGCACGCGCGATCCGCCGGAAAATTCCGCGGAAGCTCCGATCGTTTGCCGGGTTCCCGGTGAAAAATCGACACCTGCGTTTGTGTAATTCCAATGACCGTGATAAAAAATGCGCTGGTCGCTTTCAAATACCGCGTTTGGCGTTCCGCCCTGGCTGAACGTCGCCGTACGGTGCGCCTGGTCGTAGAACCGGCCCTCGCTGTTCGACTGGTTGACGTAGAAATTCCATTTCTTCATGCGGTAATCCAGGTTCAGGTTCACATCCGTTTCATTGTAAAATCCCTGGCCGCTGTTGACATTCACCTGCCCGTTAAGCCCCATGTTCTTATTCGTCTTCAGCACGATGTTGATGATCGCGTTGCCTGCAGCGTCGTACTTCGCAGAAGGGTTTGTGATCACTTCAATGCGTTCCACCTGCGAAGCGTCAATGCTTTTCAGGTAATTTGCTATGTCGCCGCCTGACAGGTACGACGTTCGCCCGTTGATCATGATCTGCACACCCGGCTTTCCGCGCACCTGGATGTTGTCGTTGTTGTCGACCATCACACCCGGCAGCTTTTTCAGGAGTTCCAGCGCATTGCTCCCCGATGCGACAACGCTGTTGTCGATATTAAAAACCACGCGGTCGAGTTTTTGCTCCATGAACGGCTTCTGCGCAACAATGTCCACGCTGCCCAGCAATTTCGGATCAGCGCGAAGAACGATCGTGCCTGCATTGTATTTCGGCTGCGTTTCCGAAAGCGAAAAGGGAAGGGAATAATATTTTTCATACCCGCTGAAGATCGCCATCACGAGAAAATTCCCGTCGCGCTTTTTCTCAAGCGAAAAACTTCCTTTGTCGTCGCCCGTGGTCCCGGTCACCACCGAACTGTCGGCAGCATTCAGGAGCATCACGTTGCAGAATGGAAGCGGCTGGCCGAGTGAGTCGGTAACTGTTCCGGTGACCTGCGCATGCGTGTGCAGCGGCAACAGGAAAACGGGCAGGAATAAGGAAAAGAAAATTTTTTTCATAAATGCGGAGCGGTAGTGGTTGAGGTTACTTTAAAAAAACTTTTTCGTGTCAACGAACACGGCAAAGAAAAGAAAAGCCCTCCGCCGGATTTCCCAATAATAACGCAGAAAGGATAAAAAGTGTTAAGGTTGATTTTGTCGCAAAACGAAGCCCGGGCCGCCCGTCATTTTTTCACCGGGATTTATCACTGTCGATGCGTTCATGCGCTTTCTTCACTTCCCCCACAAAAACAGCGGAAAGAGGAATATTGTTTTTCCGCGAGATGGCCCACATGCGGATCTCATTCAGTCCCAGCAGGGGAACTGCACGCGACTGGCTCTCGCTGATCTTTTCCAGCGAGGAGATGAAGCTTTGCAGCACTTTCTTCTTTTGCGCGGCATCTCCTGCACGCAGCAGCAGCTCGATGTGTTTTATAACAATCATTTCGAAATCGTGCGTTTTCCTGTTTTTGCTGAAATGCCTCCTGCGCGAACGCGTCAGGTACTCGTTCAATCCCGTATTGTCGAGCTCGTACTGCACGAAAGGCTGAAGCATAAGCGCAAACTCGCGGATATCCACCCGCACATTCCGGTACGGCAGCTGCAGGATCCTGTTCAGGTGTTTGTTCGCCTCTGCAAAATGACCGGAAAGAAATTCAGCCACCATGAAATTGCAGAGGAAAGGCAGCACCTGCGCCTGCGAAAGATGTTTTTCCTCTTTATCCATCCAGCTGCTGATCACCGGGATCATCCGGAGCGCGGAGTTGAGCTTTCCCCCGTTGAGACTGAGAATGAATGCGTGGTGGAACATCGTTTCGCGGAATGTGCGCAGCTTTTCGGGCGGCAGACCGTCGAAGCCTTTCAGCGAATTGAGATCGGCATGCACGATGTCAGGACTTACCGTAGAAAAGAAGCAGGCATTCTGGTAATACTTGCAGATCGTAAGGAGAAGATCCGACTGATCTTCCTGCCATTCTTTTTTGTTCCGCCAGGCGTCGAGCAGCCGCCGGTAACGCTCGATCGCGGGAACAGGGTCGCGAAGGAAGATATCACGGATGCCGAGCGTATTCACGGCAAGCGCATTTTCCAGGTATGCTTTTGAACGGAGCTGCTGCCGGACC
>DASTSF010000549.1:0-4296 GCA_035760825.1 Bacteroidia bacterium | reverse complement strand
AATGAGATCTGAAAGTGGCGGAAGTCCGGTAAGAGATCATTGAGAACGTAAACCTTTCAATTGCCAGGCAAAGGATAAATATCCACGCGGTTAAAGCTCTTTTATCATTTGGTCGCAAAGCCGGGGACATGCTAACCGTCTCAGGATACGTATTGAAAACAGGCTGGAGGATTGACAGGCGGAACAAGAAACAAAGGACAAATTTACATCAAAAAAACGGAATGCGAAGAAGGAATTTGAATCGCTCAATCCCTTGCCAGTCCTGCGTTGTGCGCGTGACGGCTGTTCCGGCATTTTACTAACACCCGTGTAAAAGTTTTGGCCTTTCACCGCGTGTTATGCCCTAACTTCGCGTGATTTTTTTACACTCGCCATGCCTAAAGACAATTCCCTCAAACACGTCCTCATCATCGGCAGCGGTCCCATCGTCATCGGGCAGGCCTGCGAATTCGATTACTCCGGCTCACAGGCCGCGCGCTCGCTGCGCCAGGAAGGCATCGAGGTGACGCTGATCAACAGCAACCCGGCCACCATCATGACCGACAAAGTGACGGCCGACAATATTTACCTGCTGCCGCTTACCACCCAGTCGATCGTGAAAATCCTCGAAGAGCATACGATCGATGCGGTGCTTCCCACCATGGGCGGGCAGACGGCGCTCAACCTCGCGCTCAAGTGCGACGAGCTCGGCATCTGGAAGAAATACAACGTACGCATGATCGGTGTCGACATCGATGCGATCCGCGTGACGGAAGACCGCGACATGTTCCGTGCGCGCATGGAAAGCATTGGCGTGGCTATGGCGCCTTCGCGCATCGCGAAATCATTCCTCGAGGGAAAAGGCATTGCGCAGGAATTCGGTTTCCCGCTCGTCATCCGCCCGTCATTCACGCTTGGCGGGAGCGGCGGATCCGTGGTGTACGTCAAAGATGATTTTGACAAAGCGCTCAACCGCGGACTGCAGACATCCCCCATTCACGAAGTGCTCATCGATAAAGCCGTGCTCGGCTGGAAAGAGTTCGAGCTCGAGCTGCTGCGTGACGCGAACGACAATGTGTGCATCATCTGCTCCATCGAGAATTTCGACCCGATGGGCGTGCACACCGGCGATTCCATTACGGTGGCGCCTGCGATGACGCTTTCGGATACGACGTTCCAGCGCATGCGTACGATGGCGATAAAAATGATGCGCTCCATCGGGAATTTTGCGGGCGGCTGCAACGTGCAGTTTGCCGTAAGCCCGGATGAAAAAGAAGAGATCATCGCTGTCGAGATCAACCCGCGTGTTTCACGTTCGTCTGCGCTTGCTTCGAAAGCAACGGGCTATCCCATTGCGAAGATCGCGTCGAAGCTGGCCATCGGCTACCACCTCGACGAGCTGATGAACCAGATCACGCAGAGCACGTCGGCGTTTTTCGAGCCCACGCTCGACTACGTGATCGTGAAGATCCCGCGCTGGAATTTCGACAAGTTCAAAGGCACGAACCGCGAGCTCGGCTTCCAGATGAAATCCGTAGGCGAAGTGATGGCGATCGGCAGGAGCTTCCAGGAAGCGCTGCAGAAAGCCGCGCAGAGCCTCGAGATCAAACGCAACGGGCTGGGCGCCGACGGGAAAGAGATCACCAACCAGCAGGAGCTGCTCAACGCGCTCGAACGCCCGTCGTGGAACCGCCTGTTCATGATCTACGACGCGATCAAGCTCGGCATTTCCGTGAAAACGATCCATAAGCTGACGAAGATCGATCCCTGGTTCCTCAACCAGATCGAAGAACTTGTGGCGATCGAAAAAGAGATCGAGAAATACGGCATCGGCACGATCCCGAAAGAGCTGATGTTCGAGGCGAAGCAGAAAGGTTATGCCGACCGCCAGATCGCGCACCTGCTGCGCTGTCTCGAAAGTGAAGTGTACAAAAAGCGCGCGGAGGAATTCAATATCCGCCGCGTGTACAAGCTCGTCGATACCTGCGCCGCGGAATTCGAAGCGCGCACGCCGTATTATTATTCCACGTTCGAGACGGAAAATGAATCCGTCCGTTCGGAAAAGAAAAAAGTGATCGTCCTCGGATCGGGTCCGAACAGGATCGGGCAGGGGATCGAGTTCGATTATTCCTGCGTGCACGGCGTACTCGCTGCGAAGGAAAGCGGCTACGAAACGATCATGATCAACTGCAACCCGGAAACCGTTTCCACCGATTTCAACGTGGCGGACAAACTTTATTTCGAGCCGGTTTTCTGGGAACACATTTACGAGATCATCCAGCACGAAAAACCGGAAGGCGTGATCGTGCAGCTCGGCGGGCAGACCGCGCTGAAGCTGGCCGAGAAGCTCGACCGTTACGGAATAAAGATCATCGGAACGGATTTCAGATCGCTGGATCTTGCGGAAGACCGCGGAAGTTTTTCCACGCTGCTGCGCGACAACCATATCCCGTACCCGAAATTCGGTGTGATCGAAGATGCCGACCAGGCGATCGAACTTTCGCGCGAGCTCGGGTTCCCGCTGCTGGTGCGTCCTTCGTACGTGCTCGGCGGACAAAGCATGAAGATCGTGCTGAACGAACAGGAGCTCGAGCAGCACGTCGTGAAGCTGCTCAACGATATTCCCGGCAACAAAGTCCTGCTCGACCATTTCCTCGACGGTGCGATCGAAGCGGAAGCAGACGCGATCTGCGACGGGAAGGACGTTTACATCATCGGCGTGATGGAGCACATCGAGCCTGCCGGTATCCACTCCGGCGATTCGTATGCCGTGCTGCCTCCTTTCGATCTTTCGGAAAACGTGCTGAAGCAGATAGAGGCGCACACGAAGAAGATCGCGCTCGCGCTGAACACGGTCGGGCTGATCAACATCCAGTTCGCCGTGAAGAACGAGATCGTGTACATCATCGAAGCGAACCCGCGTGCATCGCGCACGGTTCCGTTCATCGCGAAAGCCTACGACGAGCCGTACGTGAATTACGCCACGAAGCTCATGCTCGGCGTGAACAAGGTGAAGGATTTCAACTTCAACCCGCGCAAAAAAGGATACGCCATTAAAATCCCGGTTTTCTCGTACGAGAAATTCCCCGACGTGCAGAAGGAGCTTGGACCTGAAATGAAATCAACGGGCGAAGCGATCTATTTCATCGACGACCTGCACGATGAATATTTCCACCAGATCTATTCGGAACGGAACCTGTATCTCTCGAAATAAGCCCGGGAGTTTCCCGTATTATCCTGCTGTTTCGGCCTGCGAAACTTCGCAACCGTGATCCGGCTGCCGGTCTGGAACGGCCACTTGCCAGTTCCGGTTGAAAATTTTATTTCGCCGGGTTACCTTCTGCGTCTTCATGGTATTAACCGGAAAATAACCGCCATGAAACGCTTCAGTCTTTTCCTCATCTTCCTTGTTCCTTTCCTGCAAATCCGCGCTCAACACGTCAGCGGAAAGATAAAATCCACCGGCAACGCGGATCTCCACGTGATCCGGCTGTATGCAGACTCTTTTCCGAAGGTCGATCTTGTTTTCCAGGCGGAAGACACGCTGGGTAATCCCGTGTGGAACCTCGCGCAGAAGGACGTGCGTGTCGAAGAAGACGGACGGCAGGGAAGGATCACCTCTTTCCAGCTGCTTTCGGAAGAACAGCATCTTCAGACCATGCTGGTGATTGACCATTCCGCGTTGGACGATGGAGAATATCTCGTCAGGCTGGAATCGACAGCGGCTGTTTCCGGAACGAAGAAGCTCATCGTGCGTCACTGAGAAAACGGAAGGACGGAAATTATTTTTTTTCCTGCCGGACAAACGACGAATCCATGAACAGCACATTTTCCGAATACGGCATCGTATCGATCGCGATCCATTGCGATTGATCGAACGAAGGGATCGCCCATTTTTCGATGAGGTAAAAATCGTATTGCGCCGGCTGGTCTTCGCTCCAGTTGATGAAGACATTCATGCGCCCGGGATAATCCCGCTCCGCGACGAATTCAATCGCGCTGCCCGAATATCCGTCTCCGCACACACGCACCTGCCGGCCTGCGGGAATATCTTTGCAGCGTTGCATGATTTCTTCCGCAGCGCGTTGTGCACCTGCACAGGCTTTCCATTCGCAGAGGTAACTGAAATTCGCGCAATAAGCGAAATGAAAAACAACCGGGAGAGCTATGCAGATGCCGGCCACCGTTGCCGAGCGTTGCGGAAGCAGCTGCGGCAGAACAGCGACCAGCGCGAACATCATCAGCACGAAAATGTAAAGACCCATGCGCTGGATGGGATATTTCACCCCGGCGAGGTAATGCGCGGCAACAAGGAGC
>DASTSF010000548.1:0-2257 GCA_035760825.1 Bacteroidia bacterium | reverse complement strand
GGTGACCGAAGTGCACATCGTGGGCGGCGTTCACCCGAAGCTTGGACTCGATTTTTTCGGCGGCGTACTCGAAAAAATAAAGCAGATCATTCCCGGCATCCACATCAAAGGATTCACCGCGGTGGAACTGGAATACATGTTCCGCAAGGGAAAAGTTTCGGTGGAAGAAGGATTGAAATTCCTGAAATCGAAAGGACTCGATTCGCTTCCCGGCGGCGGTGCAGAAATCTTTGACGAAACCATACGGGAACAGATCTGCGCCGACAAATGCACATCCGAAGAATGGCTGAACATCCACGAAACGGCGCACAGGCTCGGCATTCCTTCGAACGCCACCATGCTGTACGGGCACATCGAATCATTCGCGCACCGCATCGATCACATGGAACGGCTGAGGCAGCTGCAGGACCGCACGAAAGGATTCAACACATTCATTCCGTTGAAATTCCGCAACCGCGACAACCAGATGGAAAACGTGCCGGAAGTTTCCGTGATCGAAGACATGCGCAACTACGCGATCAGCCGCATTTACCTCGATAATTTCGCGCACATAAAAGCGTACTGGCCCATGCTCGGTCGCACGAACGCACAGCTTTCGCTCAGCTTCGGCGTTGACGATATAGACGGAACGATCGACGATTCCACGAAGATCTATTCCATGGCCGGTGCCGAAGAGCAGAATCCGGCGCTTACCACGCAGCAGCTTGTCGACCTTATCGCCGCCGTCAGGCGGAAACCCATTGAAAGGGATACGTTGTACCATGTCCTGCATGATTATTCGGTCGAAAAAGTGGAATTTTAAAATCTGAAAAATCCGGGATCGGTTGTCTTTTTTCAGGCATTCAAAATATTAAATATCAAATATTTATAAAAAATAAGGCCCGAATCGGCTGTCTTCACTTTTCTTCATATTTGGGCTTGTCAAAACTATCCTACGGATAGTTTTGTGGTGTGATAGTCATCTCGGTGTTGTCAAATCCTTTCCAAAAAATGATGGTGCACAGAAGGGTCCTGTAGCACTTCACACCGAAGTCTTCACGTTTAAAACCGGTCGCGCATGGGGGAAAACAGCCGACCGGTTTTTTTATGCCCTAAATTCGCGCCATGACTGAAGCTGTGATCTTCGACATGGACGGTTTGCTGGTCGATTCCGAACCTTACTGGAGAGTCGCCGAACAAAACGTATTCGGGCGGCTGAGCAAAGCGCCCGGTGAAAACGAATTTGAAAAGATGATGGGCAACCGCATCCAGGAAGTGATCCGCTCCTGGTATGAAAAAAATCCGTGGGAGAATTTTTCCCCGGAACAGACGCAGCAGGAGATCGTGGAGGAAGTTCATCGCCTCGTCATCGCGCATGCGTCGCTGCTCCCGGGTGTACAGGAAATTTTCAGCTTTTTCCGTTCCCGGAATATTCCCGTCGCGCTTGCCTCTTCCTCCCCGTATGCACTCATCGAATCGCTCATGCATCATTACGGACTGATCGGTCATTTCAAAACCGTTCATTCGGCAGAGAACGAACCTTACGGCAAACCGCACCCGGCTGTTTTCATCACCACAGCGTACAAGCTCGGTATTGATCCGCAAAAATGTCTCGTTTTCGAGGATTCGTTCAATGGCATCATCGCTGCGAAAGCGGCCAGGATGAAATGCGTCGCGGTGCCTGCGAAAGAACATTTTGCACAGGAAAGGTTTTCTGCGGCCGACATGAAGCTGAAGTCGCTCCTCGAATTCACGGAGGAAAAGTGGCGGGCGGTCAGTGATGAGTATTGAGCGGGTGCGGACAGGAAATAAAACTTTCCAACCGTAATCTATTCCGACGGTTTCACCTGCGCATAGGCTCTCCATTTTTCCAGCAGCGCTTTCATATCCGCCGGAAGCTCTGAATCGAATTCCACCCATTTCTTCGTCTTCGGGTGAACAAAGCCCAGCGTCTTCGCATGCAGCGCCTGTCGCGGGCATAACGCAAAGCAGTTTTCGACGAACTGCCTGTACTTCGTGAACGTCGTTCCTTTCAGGATGCGGTCGCCGCCATACGTCGTATCATTGAAAAGCGGGTGGCCGATCGATTTCATGTGCACGCGTATCTGGTGCGTGCGGCCTGTTTCCAGCTTGCATTCGACAAGTGTGACGTATCCGAAACGTTCGAGCACTTTCCAATGCGTCACGGCCGGTTTCCCGTGATCGCCATCGGGAAAAACATCCTGCACTTTCCGGTCGCGCAAGCTCCGCCCGATATTCCCGGTGATCGTTCCTTCGT
>DASTSF010000547.1:0-2757 GCA_035760825.1 Bacteroidia bacterium | reverse complement strand
GACAGCGTGAAACTCATCCACTTTCACCATGTGAAACCCTTTGAAGCCCGGATTCCGCGCCAGCAGCGGAACACCTTCGTTCTTTATTTTTTCCGTCAGCTCATCAACGGGTTTGCTGAAATGGAGGTGATTGACGACAATGTGCATGTGCTTCGATTTTGAACCGGGAAAAGCAAGTTACTTTTTTTACGGGGAGCGCACCATCATCACATTTTATTTTCCGCGTTCCCGTCATCGGCTTCCGCTTCGCAGGCTCAGGCTCCCGCCTCTGCCGGGGCTGGTTGTTTTACTGCCGTGCGTTTAAAAACCATCGCCGCTCCGCCATCGTTCGCGCAGCCGGCACATCACATATTCCTTCTGTATTGTCCTCCCACTTCGAACAGCGCTTCCGTGATCTGGCCGAGTGAGCAGTACTTCACGGTTTCCATCAGCTCGGCGAAAACGTTCCCGTTCTTCACCGCGACATCCTGCAGCTTCTTCAGCATCTCTTTCGATTTCTCCGCGTTCGCCTTGTGCAGGTTATTCAGCATCGCGATCTGGTATTCTTTCTCTTCCTTCGTCGCGCGGATCACTTCTTTCGGCAGGATGGTCGGCGAGCCTTTCGAGGAAAGGAACGTGTTCACGCCGATGAGCGGGTATTCACCCGTGTGCTTGAGCGTTTCGTAATACAACGATTCTTCCTGGATCTTCCCGCGCTGGTACATCGTTTCCATCGCACCGAGCACACCGCCTCTTTCGCTGATGCGGTCGAATTCCGAAAGCACGGCTTCTTCCACGAGGTCCGTCAGCTCTTCGATGATGAACGATCCCTGCAGCGGGTTTTCATTCTTCGCAAGTCCCAGCTCGCGGTTGATGATGAGCTGTATCGCCATCGCGCGGCGCACGCTTTCTTCCGTCGGCGTGGTGATGGCTTCGTCGTACGCGTTCGTGTGAAGCGAATTGCAGTTGTCGTAAATGGCGTACAGCGCCTGCAGCGTCGTGCGGATGTCGTTGAAGTCGATCTCCTGCGCATGCAGCGAACGGCCGGATGTCTGGATGTGGTACTTCAGCATCTGCGAACGTTCGTTGCCGCCGTATTTGTATTTCATCGCTTTCGACCAGATCCTCCGCGCCACGCGGCCGAGCACGGAATATTCCGGGTCCATGCCGTTCGAGAAGAAGAAGGAAAGGTTCGGCGCGAAATCGTCGATGTGCATGCCGCGCGACAGGTAATATTCCACGAACGTGAAGCCGTTGGAAACCGTAAGCGCGAGCTGCGTGATCGGGTTGGCGCCCGCTTCCGCGATGTGGTAGCCGGAAATGGAAACGGAATAGAAGTTCCGCACTTTGTGGTCGATGAAATACTGCTGCACATCACCCATTACGCGCAGTGAGAATTCCGTGGAGAAAATGCACGTGTTCTGCGCCTGGTCTTCTTTGAGAATATCCGCCTGCACGGTTCCGCGCACCTGCGAAAGCGTATGCGCTTTTATTTTTTCGTAAACGTCTTTGGGCAGGATACGGTCGCCGGTGATGCCGAGCAGCTGCAGACCAAGTCCGTCATTTCCTTCCGGGAGATCGCCCTGGTAGCAGGGCCGCGCGATCTTCTGCTTTTCCCACAATTCCTTCAGGCGGTTGTCCACCTCTTTTTCAAGACCGTTCGCTTTGATGTACCGCTCGCACTGCTGGTCGATCGCCGCATTCATGAAGAACGCCGCCAGTATCGCCGCCGGACCATTGATGGTCATCGAGACGGAAGTTTTCGGATCGGCGAGATCGAAACCGGAATACAATTTCTTTGCATCGTCGAGGCAGCAGATGCTCACGCCCGAGTTGCCGATCTTCCCGTAAATGTCCGGGCGGTAATCGGGATCGCGCCCGTAAAGCGTCACGGAATCGAATGCCGTGGACAATCGTTTCGCCGGCATGCCCAGCGAAACGTAATGGAAACGTTTGTTCGTGCGCTCGGGTCCGCCTTCACCGGCGAACATGCGCGTAGGATCTTCTCCTTCGCGCTTGAACGGGTAAATGCCCGACGTATACGGGAATTCGCCCGGCACATTTTCCTGTGCCAGCCACTGGAGCAGGTCGCCCCAGGCTTCGTAACGCGGCGTCGCTATTTTCGGAACGAGCGTATGCGAAAGCGATTCGTAATGCGTTTTTATCTTCAGCTCTTTGTCGCGCACCTTGAAAACGTAGAACTCGTTTTTGTACTGCTGCGCTTTTTCCGGCCACTCTTTGATCAGCTTCAGGTTTTTCGGATCGAGCTCCAGGAGGAGGCGCTTGTATTCTTCTTCGAGCGAAGCGACGGCCGCTTTGTTTGCCGACATCACGTCGATGGCTTTGCGGAGAGCGTACAGCTTTTGTGCAACATCTGCCTGCTGCTTCACTTTCTTATCGTAACCGCGGTTATTTTCCGAGATCTCGCTGAGGTAACGCGTCCGCGCCGGAGGAATGATGTAGATCTTCTCCGACATTTCCTTCGTGATCTCAAAATGCGATTTCAAATCGGCGCCGGTCTTCTCCGCGATCTTGTCGATGAGCATGCGGTAGAGATGGTTCATGCCCGGGTCATTGAACTGCGAAGCGATCGTTCCCACAACCGGGAGCTTGTCATCGTCCGTCTGCCACAGCTGGTGGTTCCGCTTGTACTGCTTGCGCACGTCACGCAAGGCGTCGAGCGCGCCGCGTTTGTCGAACTTGTTCAGCGCGATGAGGTCGGCGAAATCCAGCATGTCGATCTTCTCGAGCTGGGACGCCGCGCCGTATTCGGGCGTC
>DASTSF010000546.1:0-12880 GCA_035760825.1 Bacteroidia bacterium | reverse complement strand
ATGCCTGCGGACGAATGCGCAACCATCATCCTCGATGCCATGAAAAAGAACAAAGAGGAGATCCTTATCGGAGGACGCGAGATCAAGGCCGTGTGGCTGAAACGTCATTTCCCGAAATGGTTCGCGCGCGTGATCCGGAAGCAGAAGGTGGAATGAAGTTCCGCGCTGGGTGTCTGCCGTTCACTGCTGTTTTTTCGATCCGGCGGTAACAATTCCGGGAACCTGCCGGGCCGGTTTCCTGTAAAACGGTACGCAAAGCATTAAACTAATTTGTAGATTCGTCTGACCTCATTTCACCACTTAAACCTCGCCCAATGGGAAGCTATATCGGAATTAAAATCGGAGTTCTTGTCGTGCTGCTCGTCATCCGCCTGGCCGTGCGCGCCGGACGCAGCGGCAAATCATCTTCATCGTCATTCACACCGCCCCAATCGCGTCCTTCGGGCGGAAGCCCGTTCGGCACGCCTTCCTCGGGAACCAATTCATTCGGCAACAGCGGATCGGGCACATTCAGCTCATCGGGAACCGGGTCGCTGGAAAATTCCGGATCAAACCCGAACCCGTTCAGCACACCGGCGGTCTCCAACCCGTTCAACACGAGCGGTCCGCGGAATTATTACTGCAAATACTGCGGGAAGAAATTCGCATCGGTGGCCGATCTTTCCGCAGATACCTGCTACAAAAATCCCGATCCGTCCGGTTCGCAAAAGCATGCGTTGTACATGGGAGCGGAAAAAAAAGAGTATTCCTGCATGCGTTGCGGAAAAAAATTCCCCACGCTCGTCCTGCTTTCCTCCGATTACTGCATGAGCAATGCGAACGGAAGGCACGAAGCCGCCCTCTGATCTTCCGGTGAAACCAGTCAGCAAAAACGATGCACCCCATTATTTATGGGGAAACGATTGCGACGGCTGGCGCCTGCTCGATTCTCCGTCGCTGAGCGTGATCCACGAACGCATGCCTGCGGGTACGCGCGAGAAAAAACATTTCCACGAAAAAGCGCAGCAGTTCTTTTTCGTCCTCGAAGGAGAAGCGGTTTTTTATTTTGAAAATGAAAAAGTATCCGTGAAAGAAAATTCCGGCATTCACATTCCCGCCGGGAAAATCCATTTGATCGCGAACGAGACGGAAGAAGCGATCGAATTTCTCGTGATCTCGGAGCCGCCGACGAAAGGCGACCGGGAGGAATGCTGAATCCTGCGCTCGCTAAACTTCCCAACCTTTCAGCTTTCCAACTCTTCAAACAGGTTACCAGATCTATTTGACGAGTATCCTCGCCTCCATCATGTCCATGATCGCGTATTTCACGCCTTCGCGGCCGAGACCCGAATCTTTCACACCGCCGTACGGCATGTGATCGACGCGGAACGTGGGAACGTCATTCAGGATAATTCCCCCGCAATGAATTTCGCTGAAGGCTCTGTCCATTTCGGAAATGTCATTGGTAAAAACACCCGCCTGCAACCCGAATTCCGTATGGTTGATCATCGCGATCGCCTCATCGAACGAATCGAAAGGTTCGACGGTGACGACCGGTCCGAAAATTTCCTCCGCGCAGACTTTCATCCGGCTTTTCGTTTCCGTCAAAACTGTCGGCCGGTAAAAACTTCCTTCACGGTTTCCGCCGCAGAGAATTTCCGCGCCCTCTTTCACCGCTTCGTTCACCCATTGCTCCACGCGCTTCGCATTTTCTTCGTCGATCATCACGCTGATGTCGGTCGTGAGCTCTTCCGGGTCGCCTGTTTTCAATTCGCTCACCATTTCGACGAAACGCTGAATGAACGGCGCGAACACAGACCGCTGCACAAAAAAGCGCTGCGCGTGAATACACACCTGGCCCGAATACGCGAACCCGCCGGCAAGTGATTTCTTCAGCGCGTTTTCCAGGTCTGCGCTTTGTGAAATGATCACGCCTGCATTTCCGCCCAGCTCGAGCACGACCTTTTTCTTCCCGGCATTCTTTTTCATTTTCCAGCCCACTTCCGGCGAACCTGTAAATGACAGCAGCGAAAAACGTTCGTCCGTGACCAGCCTGTTTCCTGTTTCGCGGTCCATCGGTAAAATGGAAACAGCGCCTTTGGGCAGGTCCGTTTTCGCGATGATCTTCGCCAGTCCGAGCGTGGAAACAGGCGTGGAAGACGCAGGCTTGAGAATGATCGGGCAGCCTGCAGCAATAGCTGGCGCGATCTTGTGCACCGCAAGGTTCAGCGGAAAATTGAACGGTGCGATCCCGGCGACGATCCCGCAGGGAAAATATTTCACGACACCTTCTTTCTTTTCACCTGCCGGCGTCCAGTCGAGGGAAATATATTCCTTCGGCAGCCGCTTGCATTCTTCCGCCGCAATAAGGAACGTCTGCGCCGCACGGTCGATCTCGCCGAGCGCATATCTCATCGGCTTTCCCGATTCACGGCAGAGCTCGTGCGCCAGGCGACCGCGTTCGGCAAAAATCGTGTCGGAAATGCTCCGGAGAATTTTGTATTTACGGAAGGAAGGAAGTTCCGCCATCACGCGCTGTGCTTTCTGCGCGGCAGTGATCGCTTTTCCGAGCTCTTCCTCACCGGCGAGGAACGTTTTCGCGAACACTTTTCCCGTGTACGGGTTTCTCACATCGAGAACCGTTGCAGTTTCTACGAACTCGCCGCCCACGTAAATGGGATAACGCTGTGGTTTTTCAGTATCGTCTTCCATATCTTCTTTAAAATTTTCACGAAACGGGATAAAGAAAGATCGCAACAGTAAGCTGTATCGGGATAGCGGTAGCACCGATCCTCCCGCAGGAACAGGGCCGCCAGCCGTTTCATTCCGGCACGGAATAAACTTCCGTTTCGTTCACCGCTTTACGGATCTGCGCTTCGGAAACTTTTTCGTCGTCGAAAACAACTTCAGCCATGCCTGTTGCCGGATCAACATCCGCCTCCTTCACCCCGTCGAGCTCCGTTATTGCCGACGAAACCGTCTTTGCGCAATGACCGCAGGTCATGCCTGCTATCCTGAGCGTGATCTTTTTTTCTGCCATACGTTAAAATTACAACATAGCATGAAAACGAAGCAATGGCGATGGTTTCCCCGCCTATATTTGCCGCATGAAAAGCAGGAGCTTCCTTCACTGGATCATTTTTCTCGCGCTGGCGCTGACGTGGGGAAGCTCTTTCATCCTCATGAAGCGCGGGCTCGACGTGTTCACCGGTTTCCAGGTGGGCGCGCTGCGCATTTCGATCGCTTTCCTTTTTCTTCTCCCGCTGGCGGTGAAGCACCTGAAACCCGGTGTGCGGAAACACTGGAAAGCCGGCGCTGCGATGGGCCTGTGCGGAAATCTTTTCCCGGCGTTTCTTTTTGCAAAAGCGGAAACGATGATCAGCAGCTCGCTTACCGGCATGATGAATTCGCTGACGCCTTTGTTCACGATGGTTGTCGGGCTTTTCGTTTTCCGCAGCAAAGTGGGAAAGATGCAGGTGGCCGGCGTGGTGATCGGGCTGGCCGGCGCGATCGGGCTGCTGCAGCTGGGCGAGCAGGAAACAACACACAGCAACGCGCTCACCGGAACGGGAATGGTGCTGCTCGCGACGTTATTCTACGGCATCAGCGTGAACATCATCAAAGCGAAGCTGGCGCACCTGAATGCGGTCGCCATCACCGTGCTGGCATTGTGCATGACAGGACCTTTCGCCATCGCGTATCTTTTCACGACAGATTTCTTCACACGTATTTCCACCGTTCCAGGCGCAGCGGAAAGCATTGCCTACATCGCCGTGCTCGCCATACTCGGCACATCGCTCAGCGTGATGGTGTATAACATTCTCATCAAGGAAGCGGGCACACTTTTCGCAGCATCGGTGACGTATCTCATTCCGGTCGTCGCGCTGGGATGGGGAATGCTCGACGGCGAAAAAGTCGGCTGGCTGCACGGTGCGCTTATCCTGGTCATCCTTGCAGGCGTGTGGATGATCAACAAAAAACAGGTGGCACGGATCACTGAAGTGCAATGAAAAGGAACGAGCTCATTTCGCGTTATGAGCGCCCGGCGAAATTTTTTGCGGTCGCACTGGCCCTGCTGTGGGCGGCCGGAGCGATCTTCTTCAACGCTGTTTCCTGTTTACTGCTGCCGGTATTCTTCCTTCTCGAATGCGGGCTGTTTTTCTTTTTCATTCCGGAACCCGGCAAAAACCTGCTGCGTCTCGCGCTGCTCGTTTTCGCAGGCATCGCGGGACTCGAGATCATCAATGCGCAGAGCGAATTTATCTTCGGCGAGATCACGTTCGGATCAACCGCGTGGGTGACGCCCGGCGGTATTCCCGTGCTCGTTCTCCTTCTCTGGACGCTCGCGGTGCTGCTGGTGTACGACATCGCCGGGAAATTCACCGAAGATCCGTTCCTGCGCTCCGCGCTGTCAGCAGCGCTGCTCGTGGCGCTCGATTTTATCGCGGAAGGACAGGCTTTCCGTCTCGATCTCTGGCACTGGAATTATGTTTCGCCCACCGTGCGGAATTACCTCGCATGGTTCTTCGCCACTTTCTTCTTTGCTTACGCAGGCAGCGTTTTAAAAGTGGAGATCAAAAACCCGCTTTCGCGTACGATCTTCCTGGCGCTTCTTATTTTCTTCGCCCTCCCTGTGCTGTATTTCCGTCTTTTTCCGGCATTCGCGCCGTAGATTGTTGACAGAATAAACCGCTTTTCACCGGCAATTTCTGCGTTCCGTTCCTACATTTGAAGCATGCAGCCCGGCAGCCAGCTCCGACTTTCCGAATTCTGCTCGCTCATCAGCGACACGCTGAAGAAAACATTTTCCGACCGGACGTGGTGGGTGCTGGCGGAAATAAAAGAACGCAACGACAAAGGCGAGCACATTTATTTCGAACTCGTGGAAAAATCGGAGAACGGGAAAGACATCATCGCGCGCATGAACGGAAACGTGTGGCGTCGTGAAGCCGTGGCGGCCTTCCGCAATTTCGAGGACATCACCGGCAAGCGGCCCGAACGCGGCATGCAGGTGCTCGTGAAAGCCGGCGTGAACTACCACCCGCTTTACGGACTTTCCCTGCAGCTGTTCGACATCGATCCGCAGCACATGCTGGGACAGCTGGAAATGCAGCGGCGAAAAACCATCAGCCTGCTCGCCTCAAAACCCGGCATTCGTCTCGCCGACGGCGTTTTTTCCACGCCGAATAAAAAACTTCAGCTTCCCGTCGTCATCCGGCGCATAGCGATCATCACTTCCGCCTCCGCAGCCGGCTATCATGATTTCACGCACACGCTGACGGAAAATATTTTCCGCTACAAATTCGAATGCACGCCTTTCTTCTCCATCCTGCAGGGAGAAAATGCAGCGGAGCAGATGAAGCTGCAGCTGCTCAATATCTACCACGAAACGCAGAAAGGAAAAACATTCGATGCCGTTGTAATGATCCGCGGCGGAGGCTCGCAGAGCGATCTTCTTCCTTTCGATGATTTCAATCTTGCGCATGCAGTGGCGCGCTTCCCGGTTCCTGTCATCACCGGCATCGGCCACCTGAAAGACGAAAGCATCGTGGACATGGTCGCCAATTCCACCACGAAAACGCCCACGCAGGCAGCGGAATTCATCATCGACCATAACCGTGCGTTCGAGGAAGAGATCGAAGGATTGCGCGAGCTGCTTTCATTGCGCGTGCACAACCAGCTCACGAAACACCACCGCCGTCTCGATCATACGGGCGCCGTGCTGAACAACGGGACACTGCAGCTTCTGCACACGGCGGAGAACCGTATCCAGCGCCACCGTGAAAAGATCGGGACCGCTTCCCTCCGGCTGCTGTCGTCGGCTTCGCAGCGCATGGGAGAGCTGCAGCGCAACTTCCCGCCGCTGACGCGAAGGCTGATCGAAAAACAAATCCATGCCATGGATCTTTTTTCCGAACGCGTGAAGAACCTTCACCCGGAAAATATTCTGAAACGCGGCTTTGCCATCGTGAAAAAAAAGGAAGCGTATGTCGTGTCGGCAAAACAGGTTAAAAAAGAAGACGCGGTTGAAATACTTTTGCGGGACGGGATGCTGGAGGTGAAGGTGGACAACGTGAAGCATGAGACATGAGAAAGTCATATTAAATCGAATGAGCCGGTTTCCGGGCGAAAACGCTGAACAGAAAATTTTGAATGAGTAAAATGAAAGACATATCGTATACCGACGCGCTGAACGAGCTCCAGGAAATTTCGCGCGCCATCGAGAACGAAAGCATTCCCATCGACGAGCTGGCGGTAAAAGTGAAACGCGCCTCCGAGCTGATCGCGCTTTGCCGGGCGAAGCTGCGCGCGACGGAAGAAGAAGTGAAAAAGATCATCGGGGAAATGGGAGAGACGGAGTGACCATTAGTTGGAAAGTTCAGTATCTGAGGAGTTTTTCCGGCCTGTTTTTCAGTTTGCCGTTTGCGATCCGGCATTGGGAGATCGGGTGTTGTGGTTCGGGTCCGTATCCTGCAGCTTTCAAACTTTTTAACTGCCCGCGTCGGGGCGACACTATTCCTGCTTACCTTTGTCCCGAAAGTTATCCCTCCTTCAGCTGAAATTCGTTCAGTTAATTTTCCAGTCATTGCATAAGTGAAGAAAGTCATAGGGATACGATGGTTACACATCGATGATCTCTCACGTGCAGTTTATTAATTCATCATTCAACATGTCATTTGACAAACTAAATCTCATTACGCCCATCCTCACGGCGTTAAACGAAGAGGGCTACACGCAACCCACGCCTATCCAGCAACAAGCGATCCCCATCGTACTCGAAGGGCGCGACCTGCTCGGCTGCGCGCAAACCGGAACCGGGAAAACGGCCGCATTCGCCATCCCCATCCTGCAGTTGCTGTACAACAGTCCTGCCCAGGGCAACGCGCGAAAACTCATCCGCACGCTGGTGCTCACACCGACACGCGAGCTCGCGCTGCAGATCGGTGAAAGCTTTTCCGCTTACGGACGTCACACGCGCCTGAAAAATCTCGTCATCTTCGGCGGCGTCGGGCAGAAACCGCAGACCGATGCCCTGCGCAACGGTGTGGACATTCTCGTTGCAACACCGGGACGTCTCCTCGATCTTATGGACCAGGGATACGTTTCCCTTCAGAACATCGAATATTTCGTTCTCGACGAAGCCGACCGCATGCTCGACATGGGATTCGTGCACGATGTGAAGCGCATCATCGCGAAGCTGCCGCAGAAAAAGCAGACACTGTTCTTCTCGGCAACAATGCCCGGCGAGATCGTGAAGCTTTCCTCCAGCATCCTCCGCAATCCGGTGAAAGTGGAAGTAACACCTGTTTCTTCCACCGCGGAAACCGTTCAGCAGCTCATCTATTTCGTGAACAAGCCCGATAAGAAGAACCTGCTCATCCATGTGCTGAAAGACACGTCGATCACCACCACGCTGGTGTTCACGCGCACGAAGCACGGAGCCGACCGCGTAGCGCGCGACCTCACGCGCGCAGGTATCAAAACCGAAGCGATCCACGGCGACAAATCGCAGAATGCGAGACAGCGCGCGCTCGGGAATTTCAAAGCGAAAAAAACACGCGTGCTCGTGGCAACCGATATCGCCGCGCGCGGCATCGACGTGGACGAACTGACACATGTGATCAACTATGAAATCCCGAACGTACCTGAAACGTATGTGCACCGCATCGGTCGCACAGGACGCGCCGGGGCGAGCGGCATCGCGATCTCGTTCTGCGACGGGGAAGAACGCGCTTACCTGCGCGACATCACGAAGCTGATCGGGAAACAGATCCCATCAGTGGAAGAGCACCCGTTCAAAAATGCCGGGGCTGCTCCTGTTCACAGCGAAACGGTGCAGCACGTACGTTCCAACGGGCACGCACGATCAGGTGCAGGTCACCAGAAACGTTCTGCCGAAAACGCACCGCGCCGCCGGAAGAAATGGTTCGGCCGCCGCAAAACCGCGTAAGCGCTAAAAACAAAACCATCTTTTGCAGAATCGATTGCCGGGAGTCCGCTCCCGGCAATTTTTTTTGTTCGTGCCGCAGCTTCATTCCCCGGCAGCGATCATCCTGCAAAACGGCACGCATCATCGGTCTGCAAACCGTTGCAGGAAATACATGAACTCGAACATTTATCCGATATTTGAAACAACACGCCTGTCAAAACCCTTTCCATGCTGAACTCAACCCTCAGCGGTGTGATTCTCGCCGCCGTCATCGGTCTCCTCCTGCTGCTGCTCGTAATGGTTTCCCGCCGGCTCAATAATGTAAAACCGGGCTGGTACATACTCGCGTTCATGATCGTTGGTATTGCGGTCGCAGTCGTGTACATGAGCAACACGCACAAAGTTTATGTCGTTACCGGCGACGATTACAGCGCCACCGGCGTCAATGTGAAAAATTATGTGCTCTGGGGAGAAGATCTTGATTACGCGATGAAAGACGGCAAGACGCTTCATGCGAAAGTGCGCGGATCTTCGAGCGCGGTGATCAACGAAACTTTTTTACCGATGATCGTCGTGGAACAGATCTATTCCAACTCTTCTTTCGGCGCTTCTCCCGAATCGTACGAGGTGGGACGCGATTCGATCACGGTCGTCCCGGTCAGCAGCATCGGCTACATGCCGGGAGAGAGTTTTCCCAAAAGCGTTTCAGCAGATGCAGGAACCAGCTCGAAATCAGAATGGGGATTACGCATCCGGTAAAATCGTTGCAACCATTATTTTCCGAACCTGCCGCATGAATGAACGCAACACATATTCTCCACCGCCTTTTGCCTGGGACGAATGGTATGCGTCGGTCGGCGGAAGGACGATCAGCATCCCGGAAGTGGACCGTTTGCTGAAACAGATCTACGAAGACCAGTATGCGCGTTTCGACGGGCCGGTCGCTGCGAAGAAAAAAGAATTTGCGTCGCCGCGAGAAGCAGCCGCGCACATCAAACAGATAGCGCGTGAATCCGGGGCCGACATCACGGGCATCTGTCTCATCGAACCGTCCGATGTTTACAAAGGGAAAACAGTGACGGAAAAATTTGCCGTCGCCGTTGGTCAGCGCATGCGCTGGCGCGAATTCCAGGTGGTTCCGTCCGAAGCTTCCGCGATCGAGTGCATACGCGTCTATCATTCGCTTGGCGAAACAGTAATAAAGCTCGCCGCTTACATCCGTTCGCTCGGCTACACCTGCAGCATCGAACACCCGATCGGCGACAGCAACCTGCTGCACATCCCGATCGGCCTCAAGGCAGGTTTTGGTGAACTGGGCCGCCACGGTTCGATCATTCATCCTAGACTGGGTCCGCTCTTCCGAATGGGAAGCGTGATCACGTCGATCGAAATGGAGATCGATCACCCGATCGATGCGGGGATCGCGAAATTCTGTGATAACTGTAAAGCGTGCCGCATCTATTGTCCCGCGAAAGCGATACCGGATGAACGAAGCGCGGAAGCTGGGAAAGATCACCTCGGCAACGACCGTTACGTTGTCGACACCGGAAGATGCTTTCCGTATTTCGCAAAAAACAATTACTGCTCGATCTGTCTTCCCGTGTGCGTTTATCATCACAAAGAATGGGCGAAGGACTTCGAAGGTTTTCAGACGAAGCTGTTCCCGGAAGTGATCATGCATGAACCGCCGGCGCCGGCGGATTCTGTCGCTGCAGAAAAAAAACACAGGTACAACAAGCTCGGCCGCTGAGCTTTTTTTGCAGTTTTTTTCATTTGCGTGTTTTCCCGCTCTCTTTTTGTATCCTTTTAACGTTTCTAATTTCTTTTCAGCAAAAGCTAACCCATTGCTAATAACAAAAGGCAGGGCATGCATCGTTATACTTCCATAAACCAGCCAACATGGAAACCGACAAAATGGTGCATGAACGTTTCGGCCCCGAAGCCTTTATGCAGAAAAACAAAACCGCGATCAGGATCACTGTCGCCACCGCCCTCGCACTTTCTCTCGCAGGCAACGTCTTCCTTCAGCACCGGAATGCATCGCTCGCCGGGGAAAAGAGCATTCTTTCCGAACAGATCGACGACCTTACCTACGCGAAGCTCGACGCACAGAAACAATATGCCGAAGCAAAGAACCAGATGGATGCTTTGCGCGGACAAAATGCAACGCTCGACCAGCTGATCAACCAGAAAACGAAAGAGCTGGATGATGCGAAAATGAAGATCGATCAGCTCACGCTGGCCAACGCATCTTTACCCGCGCTGAAAAAGCAGATCGCGGAGCTGAAGAAGATCAATGCCGACTTCCTCGCCCGGGTCGATGCGCTCAACGCACAGAACGCGCAGCTTACCGCCGAGAACACGACGCTGAAAGAAAAGAACAGCACGCTCACCGTGAAGGTCGATGATTACAGCAGGAAGATCGACCAGGGAAAAGAGCTTCGCGCAGCGAACATCGGCGTGCAGTCGTTCAGGCTCAAACGGAATGCAAAAGAAATTCAGACCGGCAAAGCGCGCAAGACCGACCGCATCACTGTCGACTTCGACATTCTCGCCAACACGCTGGCGGATGCAGGAAAGAGAAACGTGCAGGTCATCCTCCGCGATCCTTCCGGCCTCGTGATGACGGAAGATGAGAACGGCGACAATTATCTCGCGTCCACGGATGCAGCCGCGGCGCAGACGAAGAACCTGTCTGTCGATTACGACAGGAACGACACGCACCTTTCGGTCAATTACGATTACAACAACCGCATGAAACTTTCAAAGGGCGTGTATACCGCTGAGATCTACGTCGACGGCAAGCTGGCCGGGAAAAAAGAGTTCAGCCTGAAATAAAACGGAAAGAAGCGTCTCCCCATCTTCCGGACAGAAAGCATCACGACCAACGTGGTGCTTTTCTTTTCCATTTATTTCCGCAACAGGACGTATTAGAAAATTGTAACATCGCCGGGGAATGAGCTCTCCCTGCAAGACCGTATCTTTAAAAAATTCCGGCCGGAACCCGGTTTATGACCTTCCAATATTTCTTTTTTCCCGACGACCGGTTGTTTACATTATTATAAAACCGGAATAAGCTAAAGCAAACAGGTTAGGTCTATATTTGTTCCACTTCAGCAGGAGTGAATATCCTTCAAGCGTCCCCGTCAGACGGGATATGCCGAAACCATTTCAGGCTGATGGAAAACTGAAAGTGTCCTTGCGGACGCATTGGGTTCCATTAAATGCCTTGAATATGTTTCGCACACACAAACATTTCGCAGGACTTTTACGGTTGATTGTTTTCTTCTTCGCGATGACCGCGGGTGAAGAACTTTTTTCACAGGCGCCCGGACTTTACATCAACGAAGTTTCACAGGGACCGAGTGGTTCGAAAGAATGGGTGGAGCTGCTCGTCGTGGGAACGCCCACGTGCTATTCCATTCCCACGCTCGATCTTCGCGGCTGGTACATCGACGACAATAACGGGAACCATGCAACGGGCGCGGGAACCGGGATTGCGCAGGGATGCGTGCGCTTCAGGAATGATCCGTTCTGGTCCGCCATTCCCATCGGGACGATCATCGTCATCTATAATGACGCCGACCTCGACCCGGCTATTCCGGCGCAGGACCTCAGCATGACCGACGGAAACTGCAGGCTGGTCATTCCCATCAGCAACTGCACGCTCTTCGAAAAAAACACATCGACGCCCAGCACGGCAACGGCGATCTATCCCACCACCGGCTTTTCCACGTGCGGCAGCTGGACAAATATTTCCATGGCGAACGGCGACGACTCTTTCCAGACGATCGATCCGTCGGGAAATCTTTTTCACTCCGTCAGCTGGGGAAACAACACGCTCAACGACATTATTTATTTCACGGGACCGGCTACCGGCAACGTGGCGCGGATGATGAACAGCTCGAACAACAACATCAGCCAGCAGTCGAACTGGGTGATGGTTCCGGTCGCGAGTGAAAATCCCGGCGTCGCCAATGATGCCGCCAACCAGGCATGGATCTGCAGCATGAACAATGGCTGCACACCTCCCGCGCCGATCGCGCTTACCACAACACAGGTGAATGCGTCGTGCACCTGCACCGGTTCCGCAACCGTCAACGCGACCGGGGGATTCACCGGGTGCGGAAGTCCTTATACCTACAGCTGGGCGCCCGGCGGCGGAAACACGGCAACCGCCAGCGGATTATGCGCAGGAAATTATACGGTGACAGTCACCGATATTATCGGCTGCGTGCAAACACATACCGTGAACATTACGGCGTCCACCGCATTCACGCTTTCCACCACGCAGACCAATGTTCTTTGCAATGGCGGCAGCACGGGTTCTGCTTCCGTCACTGTAACCGGCGGAACCGGGCCATTCACTTACTCGTGGTCGCCCAGCGGAGGATCGGGCGCAAACGCGACCGGGCTTTCCGCCGGCACTTATGTAGTAACCGTTACGGATGCAACATTATGTTCCGGAACGGCAACGGTTACCATCACGCAACCAACGCCGCTTTCTGCAACGACTTCGCAGACTAACGTTTCCTGCAACGGGGGAAATAATGGTTCGGCAACAGTCAACGCATCAGGCGGAACAAGTCCATACAGTTATTCGTGGTCACCGAGCGGCGGAACAGGCGCAACAGCTTCATCGCTTTCCGCAGGAACCTACACGTGCACCATCACCGATGCGAACAGCTGCACCACCACGCAAAGTTTCACCATCACGCAGCCAACTCCGCTTTCTGCAACGACTTCGCAAACGAACGTATCGTGCAGCGGAGGAAACAACGGTTCGGCAACAGTCAACGGATCCGGAGGAACAAGTCCATACAGTTATTCGTGGTCACCAAGCGGCGGAACCAACGCAACAGCTTCATCGCTTTCCGCGGGAACTTACACCTGCACCATCACCGATGCGAACAGCTGCACCACCACGCAAAGTTTCACCATCACGCAGCCAACTCCGCTTTCTGCAACGAC
>DASTSF010000545.1:0-2238 GCA_035760825.1 Bacteroidia bacterium | reverse complement strand
ACACTTCTCCATCCTGCGGACACGGAACTCATAGAGGGAGACGGGTATTTTGAAGGATCGGATTTTATTACCAGCGTATCCGAGCGTCCTGTAACCGTTGAACAAATCGTTTCCGTGACGTTTTATGAAACCTGGCTCTATGACAGCATCGGCGGAACGCTGGTCAAGCTGGTGCACGGAATGATCCCGCATATCCTCGAAACAGATCAGCAGACCGGGGAGCTCAGGGCGAAACCGCTTTTCTACATCCCGTTCTCATCCGCATCTCTTTCCGGTGATGCTGTCGCAACGCTCACCGGTTTTACATACGACATGCGCACCGATGACAGTCTTTTCGACGTTTCGCTTCCCGGCAGCACAATGGCGTTCGTGAATTCCGCCGACCGTGCAAAAGAAGATGCCGGTCTCGGTAAAATAATCTCCGGCGCTACCGGGTCGAAAAAAACATCGTTCTTCAAACCGGTTTATCCTTACGGAGTACCGTTCGGGAAAAAGGAGCTGAAAACACTTCGTCCATTGCTGCCCGCATCCAATGCGCTGCGGTTTTACGAAGATTGGGTGTTCGATGCGAAAAGAATGGTCTTCATGAAAATGGTCCACGGGGTCGTGCTTCTGCAGAAAAAAAATGCGCACATGGCAGAATACGATCCGTCGCCGGTGACGGCGCATGCGTTCGTTTCCCTGAATGGCTTCGTTCCGTCTCCTTTCGCTTTCCCGCCGCTGGCGCGGGTCGGCCGGGTGGAATATGCTTCGCTCTTTCGCAACCGGCCGGATTTTCCTGACGCGGATTTCATGCTTCATCCCGACTCGGCGGCGATGACGGCGATGGCCAATTCGATCTGGACTTCCGCACGCACCGGGAAAACACCCGTGTACGATCAACGCAACACATACGGGACATTCATCGAGAGCGTCGACGGATCTTTCCTGGCTCCGCCCGATTCGATCTTCTTCGTGCGCGAGGAAATGGTGATCATCGATTCCATGGGCAACGAAACATGGCAAGACGTGTCCGTCGCGCTGGACAGCACTCTTTTCAGCGGGTTCCGCTTCGCGGAAAGCTGGACGTACGACGCCGCTCACCGGACACTCGGAAAGACCATTTATTCGCTTTCGGCCATGTATGTGAAAACGGATTACGAAACCGACACACCTCTCGGGTTTTACCCGCTGTTCACGGTATACCCCGCCGATACCGTGAAAGATCCTTCGACGTTGATGAAACCGGAATTCCTCGTCGCAAGGAACATCCTGTCGCCGGTCCGGATCAATATGAACATGGCGAACGCATCACCCGAATACAGCACCGACTACCAGGTCCCCTGCGCGGTTTATTCCGATGATCCGACGTGCGACATTGCGCCTTCTTCCCGCTATCTTTTCGTGCAGCAGATCTTCAACGATGTGATGGCCGGAAAGATCGCCGCGTACGACAGTCTCGGGAACATGCTTTCCGTGCAGCAGCTGAAAACGAAGGTCGATGCGCTGAAAGACAGCACTTATGCTCCCGGCGATCTTCCGTCGGAATACATGTTGTTTGACGAGCTCATTTTCGCGGAAGACTGGTATTTCAACCCGGCCACCAGCCAGCTGTACAAAAAAGTAACCGCGGTTACTTTTACAGGAAAAAACCCCGATGCCAGTGATGGAACCGGGGCTGCCGGACGGAGGACATCCGTCTTCACCGTAAAAATGAACTGAGCGTTCAGGCTTGGGCCTTCTCCACTTCGGCCGCCACCTTCGCGAACTGTACATTGGCCACGATCTTCACTTCGTCGCTGACCACCACACCGCCGGCTTCCGTCACTGCATCCCATGAAAGACCGAATTCTTTCCGCTTCAGGGAACCTGTCACCTCAAAGCCCGCCTTGAAGTTGCCGTAAGGATCCGTCATCGTGCCGCCGAATTCCACGTTGAGCGAAACCGGTTTCGTAACGCCACGCATCGTGAGTTTGCCGTTCACGGTGAATTGCGCATCTCCTTTTTTCACCACTGAATCGGAAATGAAATCGATGGTGGGAAAATTGCCTGCGTCAAAAAAATCGGCGCTTTTCAGGTGCCCGTCGCGCTGCTCCATCCCCGTGCTGATGCTGTTCGCATCGGCGGAAAAATGAATCTTCGCTGTTTCGAAATTCTCGCCGTCGGTTTCCACATCGGCGGAAAATCTGGTGAATGTTCCGGTAACCGTCGAGATCACCAGGTGCTTTACTTTGAATTGGATCTCCGAATGCATCGGGT
>DASTSF010000544.1:0-3613 GCA_035760825.1 Bacteroidia bacterium | reverse complement strand
TAAAGCATTTTATCCGCAGATCAACCGCGCGGTAAAATTATCTTATTTCCCTGTTCTGCGGTAACGGCCCGTTACCTGGTTCCACTTGATGCGGAAAAGATCCATGATCATGCCGGGCGCATGACGCATGAGGCTGACGCTCGAATGATCGTGCGAGCTGCGGAACGAAACGGGCAGGCGCTTGATATCGTAATTCCGCTTGAGCGCGATGTACAGCAGCTCCACATCGAACGCGAACCCGTCGAGGCGCGCCACGGAAAAAAGGTCTTCCGCCGCTTTCGCGCTGAATCCCTTGAGGCCGCACTGCGTATCGAACAATCCCGTCGTTACGAAACGTCCCACGAAAAACGTGAAGATGCTGCTGCCCGCGCGGCGCGATCCCTTTATTTCAGAAAAATATTTCGACTCCGGCAGCGTGCGGTCGCCGACGGCGAGATCGAATTCCTTGTCCTCGAGGTAATGCAGGAAAAGTCCGAACGATTCGTACTCGAAAGGAATATCCGCGTCGGTGAAAATCCGGAAGTCGCCTTTCGCGACGAGCATTCCCGTGCGCACCGCAGCGCCTTTCCCGCGGTTCACTTCGTGAAGGATATACACGCAGCCGTTCTCTTCCGCGGCTTGTTTCGTTTCGCCATTATCACCGGAACCGTCATCAACGACAATGATCTCGTGCGAAATATTTTTTTCTTCCAGCCATTTCTTCAACGGAGGCAGCTGGCGGCCAAGCGTTTCCCCGCTTTTGTAGGAAGGAAGTATAATGCTCAGCTTCATTTAGCGGGCGAATAGATCCTGTTATTAAAATACAGCGATTCTCCGTCCTGCCGGAACACATCGGCGTTCTGCGAATGCACGAGCAACTCGTCTGTATAGATTATGCTGGACGGTTTTACGTCGGCGTTCCAGAAGATGATCTGAAAATGGCCTTTCGGGCCGGGCATCGTGAACGGAATTTCAATAAGTCCCCAAGGTCCGTCGATCGCTTTCAGCTGCACGCTGAAGGAAGAATAAATATCCACGTTCTTCCCGGTGCTGTCGGTCGTGGTGAGCTTGAGCAGGCTGCGGCCGTAGCAATCTTTCGAAATATCATTTACCCAGAACGAGGCGATATATTTTCCCGTATCGTTCACGTCCTTATCAACGACAACCGTAAAAGTATGCAGGTCGCTTCCCTGTGAATGGTTACCGCGGTACGGTTTGCCATTGCCGTTTTCGTAATTATCGTAAATGATGTGCGCCATCGAGTCCGTGCAGAAAAAATTACCCACGGGATATTTCTTCACGGTATCGAATTCCGCACGTGCGCTGTCGTACGCCATTCCGGGCAGCTTCCGCAATGCTGCAGGATCCAGCGAATACACGGAATAGCCGGTCGATTCGCCCACTTTCGTGGCGAGCGAAAGTATTCTCTTTTCATTCTCATTGATGCTGCCCGGTTTCACGATGACAAGAAGCGGTCGCTTGTCGCGGAGATCATCAAGCACCGGGATCTCCTTCACCGGGTCGTATTCCAGCGCAACGACTTTCATTGTCTGCCCGAGCGAAACTCTTCCCGACTGCACCGCCATCACGGGAAGCCCGGTTTTCAGCGACAGGACGAATGTTTCCTTGACGATCGCTCCGTCGGGAGGGAAAATGGCGATGTTCTCCGATCCGTTATGAAAGAACGGGAGCGGCAATATCGCCTGGTAATCCTGCGTTTTTATTTTCGTCAGCCACTGGTCCTGCGGAAGTGTGTTCGCGTTATCCTCCAGCTCCGGGATACGCGAGTTCATCAGGTCAAAATTCCGGTAATTATTGTAATACCCGTCGTAGAACATCAGCCCGGGAATAAGCGCGGTGAAAATTATTTTCCCGGCTTTCCGCTGCATGAAAACTTTGTGCAGGCGGTAAACGACAACGATGTTCAGCGCATAATAAAAAACCCAGGCCAGGCGCCCGATGCTCCTGAACTGCCTCACAGGTCCGAGGTACAGCAGCCAGTCTTCATGCTGATCGCGGAACGGGAGCGCGAAAGAAATGTACAGCAGCAGCACGGACGTCCAGAAAAAAATATTCAGGACTTTATTGTCCGTAACGGAAACAAGAAGGCGTAAGCGATCGAGGAGCAGGCGGAATATTTCTTTCGTCCACCAGAGCACCCGGAAAAAAATTCCTTTCCGTTCACTTATCCTGAAACGGAAGCGGTGACGGAACAGCATGAACAGCTGCACCAGCGCCACCATCACCATCCCGATGATCGCCGCAGCACCGACGTAGGAAATCCCTTCCCATTCGAGATGGTTCACATCCGGCGAAACGAAACTGTGAACCAGTCTTTCGTACGGACTCAGGAAAGGATAGAAAACACCGTAGAGATCGGAAAAATAAACAAGGTAGCCCCACGGCACCTGCGAGCGGTCGGTAACCGTATCGGAATACATGACGATGAACTGGAAGATCAGCAGGGGAAGAATGAACTGGATGCTGCCGTGCTTCAGCGCAAATACGATGCGCCCGAAGCCGCGGTCGCGGGTAATGAACAGAACGAACCAGTACACAAGACCGATGCCGACGAAAAAAAGAAAGAAATAGATGTGCGTGGTGATGGCGAGAAAAGTCAGGAACGCGATCGCAAAACTTTTTTTCAGCGAAGGGTAATCGTAGAAACGCAGGAGCAGGTAAAAAAGTCCGGGCACAAGAAACACCCACGAAAGCGAATACTGTCCCGTCAGGCGGATGATCTGCGGAGAAAGGAATGCAATTCCCACCGAGCAGAGCGCCCCGTAAAACCAGGTTACGCGCAGGTGGCGGAAGATGGCATAGATGAAAACGGCTCCTGCGGGAACAGAAAAAAGCGAAACGACATTGATGAGCCATACGGCGAAACCGCCGGCACCATGGCCGAAGAGCTTCGCAAAGTTGTTGATGAAAGGCAGCGCGCCGGTGTAAAAAATACTTTCGCCGTAAGGGTAATTGATGCTCGTCTGCCGCCAGAAGCCGTGATCGAACTTCACATGGTAAAGCGTTTCGTAATAGATCTGGAACCCGTCGGGATTGCCGGCGCCGAAATAGGTGAGCGAAGGATGCAGCAGTAATCCGCCATAATAATATAACAGCATCGTCAATCCCAGGCCTGCGGTGAGCAGCAGCCCTTTGTCGCTGAAAATCCGCTTGAGAGTGTTGAGGAATTTCATTCCCTTATTTCAGGTGGCGGGTGTCGAAAAGATTGTAGCGTATGATGCACCAGATGGCGCGGAAGCCGTCTTTCCAGCCGATCTTTTTTCCTTCCTCGTACGTCCGCCCGTAATAGGAAATTCCGACTTCGTAGATCCGCACATTGGGGATGCGCGATATCTTGGCCGTCACTTCCGGCTCGAAGCCGAAACGGTTTTCTTTCAGCAGGAGCGACTTCACCATTTTCGCATCGAACAGCTTGTAGCAGGTTTCCATATCCGAAAGGTTCAGGTTGGAGAACATGTTCGAGAGCGTGGTGAGGAATTTGTTGCCGATCGTATGCCAGAAAAAAAGAATGCGGTGCGGGCGTCCGCCCATGAAGCGCGATCCGTACACTACGTCCGCAAAGCCGTCGAGCACGGGACGAAGCAGGATGTTGTATTCGGCGGGATCGTATTCG
>DASTSF010000543.1:0-4063 GCA_035760825.1 Bacteroidia bacterium | reverse complement strand
AGGATCGTTCGGCGTGAGACATTCATGATCGAGCGGAACGCGCTCCGCATACACGACATTGCCGGTTGCTTTCAGCTCGCTGATGACGGACATGATGTTGGCCGCATCGGAAAATTCGAGGAGGAATGTCCGCTGGAGAATGGGTGAATTTTTTGCGGCGTAAAAAGGCCGTGAAAGATTCGTCAGCTGGTGATTTTTTGAAATACCATTGAGGAAACCAAGCGTGCCGATCGGAAGATGATGCGGATCTTCCTGCAGCGGCGCGTTGATCCGGTAATCGTCCTTCACCTGGAACCAGATCTTTCCGTCCTGGAAATCGGTGAAAACATTCTGCGACCATCCGGCAAGGGGAATGCACGCGATCAAAATAGCAAGTAAGCGCTTTTTCATGTGAAAGGTTTTGGTGAGTTGACTGTTCGTCTTTTTTGGGATAATGAAGATGGGAAAAAAAGGGCAGAAATTCAAATGTTAATTTAACCGGTCTGTCTTCCGCTTATCCGGTGAAGTCAAAATGAGCCGCGCACCTAAAAAAAAACACCCCCGCCCGGAAAGACGGAGGTGCCTGGTGTGACGGTTTTTTTATCAGTGGTTGATCATCAGCTTCGCCACCTGTATTTTCCCTTCGTTTGAAGTGAAACGGACGGTATAAACGCCATCCGCAAAATCACCGACGCCCTGGTCATACCTGTCGCCGCTGATGGTTTTCGAAAGGACGAGCTTGCCCGTTGCATCCATGATCTCCAGCGTTCCGCTTCCGGAAAGCGTGAATGAAACCACCTGGTCCGCGGGGTTCGGCGTCATCGCAAAAAGAGTCTGCGTATTTTCTTTTATGCCCGTGCAGGGATCAACGGTGATCGTGAACGATGCGCTGCCTGTGCAGGAATTCGCGCCGGTGACCGAGTACGTAAGCGTGTGCGCACCATCGCCCGCAGCCTGCGGATCGAACGTGCTTCCGGTAACGCCCGGGCCGCTCCATGTTCCTCCCGCTGGTGTTCCTGAAAGCGCAGCCGGAGCGTCGTCAACGCAGATCGTCGTCGGGTTGGACGAAACAGAAACGGAAGGTGAAGGGTTCACCGTTACCTGGTAGCTGCACATCGCCATGTTTCCGGAAGGATCGACGGCGGAAAATGACAGCGTATAGTTTCCGGCCGCGAGGGAATCGCCGCTGTTCGGACCTGCTATTTGCGTAACTGTTGCGGAACAATTGTCGGAAGCCACCGGTGCATTGAACACATATACGCCGGAACAGATCGTCGTGTCGGAAGTGCACGAGATGACCGGCGGTTCACTGTCGACAACGGTGACCAGCTGTGTGCAGGTGGTAGAATTGCCGGCTGCATCCGAAGCGGTCCATGTAACGGAAGTTGTTCCTGCCGGGAAAGAATTCGGCGCATCATTCACCACCGTCGCAATCGCACAGTTGTCCGATGCAGTCTCTGTGCCGAGCAGCACATTCGTCGCATCGCAGGAACCCGGATCGACAGAGACCGTTATATCGGAAGGACAAACGAGAGAAGGCGCTTCCATATCGGTCACCGTGACGTTTTGTGTACACGTAGTGGAATTTCCGTTCACATCCGTTGCCGTCCACGTAACGACGGTTGTTCCCTGCATGAAGGAAGACGGCGCATCATTGACTACGCCCGCTACGCTGCAATTATCTGTTGCATTGGCATTGCCCAGTATGACGCCGGTTGCAACGCAGGAGCCGGAGTCTGTTGAGATCGAAAGATCAGCCGGGCAGGAAAGCACAGGCGCTTCCGTATCGGTGACTGTGACTGTAAAACTGGAAGTGGCCGTATTTCCCGAAGGATCGGTTGCGGTATAAGTTACCGTGGTAGTTCCCGGCGGGAAAAGATCGCCGCTGTTGTAATTGGAAGTAAGTGTTGCGCTGCAATTGTCGGTTGCCGTGGGAGGCGTCCAGGAAACGACGGCTCCGCAAAGTCCTGCGTCATTATTCACACTGATGGAAGAAGGCGTATTGCTGATCACGGGATTTTCCACATCGGTAACCGTAACTGTAAAGCTGCAGGTGTCGGCATTACCAAACACATCGGAAACAGCGAATGTATTTGTCGTAATACCAACCGGGAAAGTGGAACCTGAAGCAAGACCTGCCAGCTGTGTAACTGTTGCGCCGGAAGATTGTCCTGTGCTGATCACGACCATTCCGTTACCGGCGCGGACACCTGCCGTTGCCACCTGGTTGGAAGCAAGCGCGATGATGTAACCGCTGCCGCCACCGCCGCCGCGGCAGTTTCCGCTTCCCGCACCGCCGTACCATCCGCCGCCGCCGCCATAACCTTCGCAGCCGCAACCGGAAGGTGCGCCGCCCTGCCCGAATGACCCGGCCATCGCTGTAACATAAAAGTTGACACAGGTTCCGTTTGCTCCGGGGCCGGTCTGGCTGGCACCAAGACCACCAGGGTTGGTTGCGTAATCGGGAACACGATAACCGTCGCCGCCGTTCGTTCCGCCGCCCACGCCACCGACGACTTCCAGCGAAGACCAGTAACCTGCGCCACCGCCACCGCCGCCGACAATGATCCTGTCGTTGAGCGTCGATCCGCCCTGGCGTACATCGGATGCTCCGCCCCCGCCCTGCCCGGCACCTTCTCCGTTTCCGCCGCCGTTATATCCACCTGTAATTCCGTTGGGTTGCTGTCCCACGCGTACTTCGAGAACTTCACCGGGCGTCACGCTGAAATCGGCTTTGGCATAACCGCCGTAATTCGTGTTGTTCACCCAGTTCGCTCCGCCCTGCGCGCCCCACGCTTCTATGGTCAGCGTGGTGATGCCGGCCGGGACGGTATAATATTGAACGGCGCCCGTGTACAGAAATGTATCGACGCCGCAGTTGTTGACTACCGAAGGCGCAGAATAATTCACCACCGCACCGCACGAGGCATTATCGTTATTGGCGCTGACGTTACCGGCGCAGTTTATGCTGATGCATTGCGCGAAGGAAGCCGTTGCTGCAAAAAGAGAGAAGAGAAAAAGCGAGGTAGTTTTTTTCATGAATTTCAGATTTTGGTCAAAAATTTCTTCAAGTTAACAAGTTTCCCCGTCAGGCATGCGCTCTTTCGACGCACACCCGCTTTTCGTCACGGAACTGAAAATAAAAAACGACGAAGTCATTTTCCTGCACCTACTCTGCCGAATCGTTAAAATGCAATTCACCCGACAGGTCGGCCGGGCGGTTCAATTCGTAATGATCGTTTTTCCAGGTGTATTTCAACCCGGGGTTGTTCAGTGAATCGACGAAGTCGTGGAAGACAAATGAAAAATCATAATGGTTTTGCGTCATAGTTTTTTCTTTTTTCAGCGAACAGCGGGAACCATGCGCGCTCAGCACCGTTTTCCATTCTCCGTTCTCATTTATAAAAACGAACCAATCGTTATTGCCCCATTCATCGGCGGAGGAGAGTATGGCCGCTTTACTTCCGGGAGCGATCGTCACAGTACCGTATGTGCTGTTCTCCAATGAAAAGACTGACGAGTCATTCCTCATTTCATAAGCGCCGCTTCCATCGGGTTCGAACAGGTAACCCGCGACAGCGAGCAGGGCAACAGGAATATCCATTTTGCGTCCATCCACGGAATCCACGTACGCGGGAACATATTTATTTCCGTCAAAGCTGTAACGCAGCACCATTGAATACAGTTTTCCGTTCCCATCGTGATCAGCGTATTCCAGGATGTCGTTATACCCGTTGGTTTTCCGCCGGTCGATCTCAATGAATCCGTGCCAGCAGAAAAAGAACGTGTTGCGGAGATATCGTCCGCGTTTCGTCAGCCGGTAGAGCTCATACTGGCTGCCGTCCGCGCTTCCACCCGACGACAAGGCAAATTCCTTCGGGTATTTCCCGATGAAAGGATAGGACAGCGTCGCTCCCATTCCCGAACTGTCATGGTATTCCTCGGAAGTGGAATCCAGGAAAAGCCATCCTGTTTGCGAAAGCGATGAAAAGACAGCGGTCCCGCATTCCTTCAGCGGTCTTTCACCCGGATCTTTTTTCACCTGCTGTTTCTTCCCGTTACAGGAATGAAAAACAAGCGCGGG
>DASTSF010000542.1:0-2279 GCA_035760825.1 Bacteroidia bacterium | reverse complement strand
TTGATCAATGAAGGCAGGATGAGACCCGCAGGATTAAAAGTTGTCGAAAAAGCCAAAGCAGACGGTAGCTGGGAAAGGGCTTACGATTCCCCAGGCAAAATGACTATACCTGGAGACTTTCTGAAAGAACTTAGCAAAAACAAAAAAGCGGAAGCGTTTTTTGCCGGTCTCAATAAGACGAATCTTTTCTCGATTGGATTTCGCCTTCAGACCGCAAAGAAACAAGAGACAAGAAAAAAGCGCATGAAAGAAATTATTGAAATGCTGGCAAAAGGCAGGAAGTTCCATTAAATAATCCGGCGGAAAAGCAATTACCTGGAAAGTAGCAGCTGCTCAGAACACCTTTGCAATACGCGGGATTTCGTGCCCGGAATAAACCACAAAATGAGTAAGGCAAAAACAAAAAGAATTTTTTCCGACCTGTTCAATACTGATTATTCAATATTGAAAGTAAAATACAATGTTCGCGCAGATGAAGCGCCGGCAGACGTTCAGATTAAAAATACACTTGGTAAAAAGGCAGGCACAAACAGCATAACCGAACTGGCGCGAATCTGCACTTCCCCTAAACTAAAAGACTTCGTTGACTTTTATTCTAAGCATGACGGATTTGATCTGGCGACTCCAAAGTCTCCCCGGAATGTTGTTAAAAAAACACTTCTCAGGCAAATACCCGCTTCAGACCTGGAAAAATTTACAAGCCACTATTTACCTGGCGGGCGATGGGCATGGACAATAGACTTGAATAAGACCAAAGCTCTTTATCGCAACGAAAATAAATGGCTGGCTTTTGCAGAAGTTAATGGCGGCCCGGCATGTCTCACAATTTTTCTTGACGGAGAAAACGCCGGAAATGTTTTTTTATTAAATGCACAACCACATTTTAATATTCTGAAACCGATTGCCAGGACATACGCCGGTCTCCTGGATAGAATTGCAAAAGATCCGGCAGCCTTTTTTAAGCTGATAAAGGCGTATGTGGTATTGCCTGGTGAGAACGGACAGAATTATGGACACGTACCTCTTGAATACGTTGACAAGAATTAAGAGAGTACGGCCGCCGGCCTGCCGGCAGGAAAGCCGGTCAAAGCAAAGCTGCAATCCGTAAATTGCGCGAATGAAATTCATCCGTCCGAAACATCTTCCGCTCCTTTTCCTCCTCGCGGGAATTTCCTGCATTCACCCGAGACATGCGTACGATCATTATCCGAAGCCGCCCGCGCCGGATTACAGCAAGCCGGAATGCTGGGCGTCGCTGCCGTCGCTGAAAGACTGGGCCGATTCTGTCCCGGCGAACACCAACCTGGAGAACGGGGAAGCCAATGCGCAGGTGGATGTGTTCTTTATTCATCCTACTTCCGATCACAGCAGGGACAACTGGAACGGCGACGTGTACAATGCCGCGCTCAACCACGAAACCGATCACGGGACGATACGCCTGCAGTGCAGCGTCTTCAATGAGTCGTGCCGCATCTATGCGCCGCGCTACCGGCAGGCGACGCTCGCATCCTTTACAGATTCGGTGAACGGACCGAAAGCCATCGATTTCGCTTATGAAGACGTGAAGACCGCGTTCGAATATTACCTCGCGCATTACAACAACGGGCGCCCGTTCATCATCGCCTCGCACAGCCAGGGCACGCGTCACGCCGTCCGCCTCCTGCACGAGTTTATCGACAACGATCCCGTGCTGCGGAAAAAACTGGTGGCCGCTTACCTCATCGGCCAGGACGTGAAGAACGACGAATACAAAAACATTCCGCCGGCCGATTCCGCTGCGCAGACCGGTTGCGTGATCTCGTGGCGTTCGGAAGAGTGGGGCTACGTTCCGCCGAAAGGAAAAAGTTTTAAAAACATGCTCTGCGTGAACCCGCTCACGTGGACGCGCAAAACGGATTACGCGGGAAAAGAAAAAAACCACGGGAGCGTTCCGACCATGTTCGACCGCATTGACGCCGGCATCGCCGACGCACAGATCGTCGACGGGATGTTGTGGGTGCACAAACCGGGAAAGCCGGGCTACCCGCCCTTCTTCAAAACGTACCACCTCGTCGATTACAATCTTTTCTATATCAACCTGCGCGAGAACATAAAGCTGCGGGTGGAGAACTATCTTTCGCAGCAGGAATAGAAGGAGTTTTTTCCCCGAATGGCCGCAGCGTGACGATCATCACGCAAAACAGCCACGATGATCATTTATTCTGCCGTTTCCATGTTTTTATTTTGTTTCCTGGTGATAAAAACAGAATAACATGAAGCGGAAATCCATACAGATCGTT
>DASTSF010000541.1:0-12625 GCA_035760825.1 Bacteroidia bacterium | reverse complement strand
GACTTCATGCTGCCGGCACGCGCACCGCCGGTTCCCTTCTGGCGCTTCAGCTTTTTCGTTGTGCGGTTGATTTCAGCACGCTCTTTTGATTTATGCGTGCCCTGGCGCTGCGAAGCGAGGTATTGCTTCACATCAAGATAGATGGCGTGATCATTCGGTTCAATACCGAAAACCGCATCGTTCAGGCTGACCTTTTTCGAGGTCGCTTTTCCCTCTGAGTTGTATACTGAAAGTTCCATGTTATTTGCGGATCAGAACGTATGAACCTTTTGCGCCGGCAATAGAACCTTTCACAATGAGGAGATTCTTTTCCGGAAGCACTTTTACTACTTCGAGATTCTGGGTTTTGATGGTCTTCCCACCTGTCCTTCCTGCCATGCGCATGCCTTTTACGACACGTGATGCGAACGAAGAGTTACCCAGCGAACCGGGCGCGCGGTTACGGTCATGCTGGCCGTGCGTGTTACCACCCACACCACTGAAACCGTGACGCTTTACAACACCCTGGAAACCTTTTCCTTTGGAAATTCCTGATATATCAACCAGTTCTCCTTCTGAAAAAAGATCAACGGTGAGCACATCACCCATGTTCTTTGCTTCTTCGAAGTCATCGAATTCGGCCAGCTTGCGCTTGGGAGTCGTATTCGCTTTTTTGAAATGACCCGCCATTGCGGAAGACGTGTGTTTTTCCTTTTTTTCGTCAAAGGCGAGCTGAAGGGCCTGGTAGCCGTCCTTCTCCATGGTTTTTACTTGCGTCACCACGCAAGGACCTGCTTCGATAATTGTGCATGGTACATACTTACCCTTGGCACTGAAGAAGCTGGTCATTCCGATTTTTTTACCAATTAAGCCTGACATTGTTTCTGTATGATTTATTTAAACTGGTTTCCGGTTACGGAACCTTGATTTCAACTTCTACACCGCTCGGAAGCTCAAGCTTCATAAGCGCATCCACCGTTTTGGATGTCGAGCTGTAAATATCCAGGAGCCGCTTATAGCTGCAGAGCTGGAACTGCTCACGTGCTTTTTTGTTTACGTGAGGAGAACGAAGAACGGTAAAAATGCGTTTGTGCGTAGGCAGCGGAATAGGTCCGCTGACAACAGCTCCCGTGCTTTTTACGGTTTTCACGATCTTCTCTGCCGACTTATCAACGAGGTTGTAGTCGTACGATTTGAGTTTTATCCGGATTTTCTGGCTCATGTTTATGCTCTTATCGGATGATGATTAAACTTTTTCGGCCTTCTTGCCGTTTGCTTTTGCGATCACTTCCTCGGAAATGTTTCTCGGAGCTTCCGCATAATGCGAGAATTCCATGGTGGAAGAAGCGCGACCGGAAGTAATGGTCCGGAGCTGCGTTACGTAACCAAACATTTCCGCAAGCGGCACTTTCGCTTTTACCACCTGCACACCGGCTCTCGAATCCATACCTTCGATCTGGCCGCGGCGTTTGTTAAGATCGCCCACAACATCACCCATGTTCTGTTCCGGGGTAAGCACCTCCACCTTCATGATCGGCTCGAGAAGAACCGGTCTTGCCTGCGGAACAGCTTCACGATAGGCTGTTTTGGCGCAGATCTCGAATGAAAGGGAATCAGAGTCAACCGCGTGGAAAGAACCATCCGTAAGACGGATCTTCATCGTCTGCACAGGATAGCCTGCAAGAACGCCATTGACCATAGATGCTTTGAAACCTTTTTCAACAGCGGGAATGAATTCGCGGGGAATATTTCCGCCGGTAATTTCATTGACGAACTGGAGTCCGCCATTTTTGGCATCCGGAACGAAATCCGCATCAACCGGGGAAACAGTGAATTTGATATCCGCGAATTTACCACGACCACCAGTTTGTTTTTTATAGACCTCGCGGTGCTCAAAAGTACCGGTGATTGCTTCTTTGAAGTTAACCTGCGGTGCGCCCTGGTTCACTTCCACTTTGAATTCGCGGCGAAGGCGGTCGACAATAATCTCAAGGTGAAGCTCGCCCATACCGCTGATGATCGTCTGGCCGGTTTCTTCATCCGATTTCACACGGAAAGTAGGATCCTCTTCCGCCAGCTTTGCAAGCGCAACACCCAGTTTATCCAGGTCGGCCTGGGTTTTGGGCTCAACAGCGAGACCGATAACCGGCTCAGGGAATTTCATGGCTTCGAGAACGATGGGTGAATTTTCATCACACAGCGTATCGCCGGTCTTAATATCCTTAAATCCTACCGCGGCGCCAATATCACCCGCTTCAATGAACGGAACCTGGTTCTGCTTGTTGGCATGCATCTGGAAAATACGCGAGATCCGTTCTTTCTGTCCGGAGCGCGTGTTGAGCACATAGGAGCCGGAGTCCAGCTTTCCCGCATAGCAGCGGAAATAAGCAAGGCGGCCTACGAAAGGATCAGTGGCAATTTTGAATGCGAGCGCAGTAAAGGGTTCGCTCACATCAGGCCTGCGGGAAATTTCCTCTTCCGTGTCGGGATTGATGCCTTTGATATTTTCCTTGTCGAGAGGAGAAGGCATCAGTTCCATCACGTAATCGAGCATCGTCTGAACGCCTTTGTTTTTGAAAGCGGATCCGCAAACCATCGGAACGATCTTGTTTGCAAGGCACGCTTTGCGGAGCGCCGTAAGAATTTCAGCTTCGGTAATGGAAGCCGGATCTTCGAAAAACTTCTCCATGATCGTGTCGTCGTATTCGGACACAGATTCAAGAAGCTTTTCACGCCAGTGCAGAACATCCTCCTGCATATCAGCAGGAATCGGAACGACTTCAAACGTCATCCCCTGGTCAGCCTCGTTCCAAACGATGCCGCGGTTATTGATAAGATCAACAACACCTTTGAAATTCTCCTCAGCGCCGATCGGGAGCTGAAGCGGAACCGGGTTACCGCCGAGAATCTCCTTTACCTGCTTGACGACATTCAGAAAATCAGCACCCGCACGATCCATCTTATTTACGAATCCGATGCGGGTAACATTATAATTATCGGCGAGACGCCAGTTGGTTTCAGACTGGGGTTCGACGCCATCAACAGAAGAGAAAAGGAATACGAGGCCATCCAGGACGCGCAGAGAACGATTGACCTCTACCGTGAAGTCAACGTGACCCGGCGTGTCAATGATATTCATCTTGTACTTATTTCCGCGGTAATTCCAGTGGCAGGTTGTGGCAGCGGAGGTAATTGTGATACCACGCTCCTGCTCCTGCACCATCCAGTCCATGGTTGCGGCGCCATCGTGCACCTCACCGATCTTGTGGTTCACACCTGCATAATACAGAATGCGCTCGGTACAGGTTGTCTTACCAGCATCGATGTGGGCTGCAATCCCGATATTCCTTGTATACTTAAGGTCGCTCATGACGTCTCTCTTCTTCTTTGGTTGATTACAGTCGGAAATGCGAATAGGCCTTGTTCGCTTCGGCCATTCTGTGAGTATCTTCTTTCTTTTTGAACGCTGCACCTTCCTCTTTGGAAGCCGAAACGATCTCGGCAGCAAGGCGGGCAGCCATGGATTTCTCATTGCGTACGCGCGCGTAGCTGATCAGCCATTTGATGCCGAGCGCAGTTCTGCGTTCCGGGCGGATCTCCTGAGGGATCTGGAAAGTAGCACCACCCACACGGCGGCTGCGGACTTCCACATTAGGCGTAACGTTGGCGAGGGCCTTTTTCCATACTTCCACGCCGTCCTGCTCAGTTTTCTTCTGAACAATTTCCACCGCGTCATAGAAAATGTTGTATGCGGTGGATTTTTTTCCCTCGGACATAAGGTTGTTCACGAATCTTGTGATAAGGATGTCGTTGAACTTGGGATCAGGCAGAAGGGGCCGTTTTTTTGCTCTTGCTTTCCTCATTTTATCTCAGGATGAACAGTTCGTTTTCTGAATTATTTTTTAGCTGCGGGTTTTGCACCGCCTTTAGCTTTCTTGGTGCCGTACTTGGAACGACGCTGGTTGCGGCCTTCCACACCGGCCGTATCAAGCGCACCACGTACAATATGGTAACGGACGCCCGGCAGGTCCTTTACACGACCACCGCGAACAAGAACAATCGAGTGCTCCTGCAGGTTGTGTCCTTCACCCGGGATATAGGCGATCACCTCGATCTTGTTCGTGAGGCGCACCTTTGCCACTTTACGGAGAGCGGAGTTCGGCTTTTTCGGCGTTGTGGTATAAACGCGCGTGCAGATTCCCCTCTTCTGCGGGCAGCTGTCGAGAGCAGCAGATTTGCTGCGGTTTTCAGCCTTGAAACGACCCTTGCGTACGAGCTGTTGGATTGTTGGCATGATTTTATTCGCGATTAATTGTTTTTCAACGTTTTATACAAAAAATTACTACCCCAGTCCGGATTTTGGGGAGGGCAAAGGTACAAATTCTTCTTTATAAACAACATGGTGCAAAAATAATTTTTCACTGTTTTCAGCCCCCGAAAACAGGCTCCGGCGCGGCATCCGGGACGTCACCGGTTCTGTTTGTTACCTTTGAGCTGATGAAAGCCCGAATAAGTGCGATAGAATACGTTTTGCCGGAAAAAATCTATACGAACGAGGATTTCTTCAGCGAATTCCCGGGTGCGAAGGCAGAAACCCTCCTGAAAACCGGGGTCAGGAAACGCCACATTGCGGGAAAGGATGAAATTTCTTCCGACCTGGCGTTCCGTGCCGCTGAAAAACTGATCACGGAAAACAACATCGACCGTTCCGCAATCGATTTCCTGCTCTTTAATTCTGCGGATATCGATTATTATACCCCGGCAACGGCGTGCGTCCTGCAGGGAAGACTCGGGCTGAAAAATTCATGCGGGGCGATGGACATCCTCAACGGGTGCAGCGGCTATGTATACAGCCTGGGGATTGCCACCGGAATAATGGAGAGCATGGGGGCGAAAAACATCCTTCTCCTGAATTCCTCGACGCTCACGCGTTTCATTCACCCCAGGGACAGGGCCAACCGTTTCCTTTTCGGCGATGCCGCGGCTGCCAGCCTGATCACGTTCTCAGAAACGGGAGCGATAGGCCCGTTCGTTTACGGAACAGACGGCAAGAGTTTCGAAAAGATCATTATCCGTCATGGATTTGCCCGTCACCCGGTAACGCAGGAATCGCTGACCGACCGTGAGGATGAATACGGGAACGTAACCAACGACGCCAGCTTTTACATGGACGGGGTGGGAATATTTCTTTTTTCTGTCCGCACGGTGCCGCCCATGATCAATGAGCTGCTTCAGAAAGCGGGACAAACCATGGACGACGTCGACCTTTTCGTTTTCCACCAGCCCAATGCATTCCTCAATGAAATGCTGCGGAAAAAGCTGAATATCCCGGAAGAAAAATTCGTTCACTGCATGGCCGATTTCGGCAACACGGTGCAATCGACCATTCCCATTGCGCTGAAAGAAATGCAGAAGCAGGGGCGCCTGCGCGAGGGCATGAACGTGGTGATGACCGGTTTCGGTACGGGTCTGTCGTGGGCTGCAACCCTGGCCCGTTTCTGATACGTTCCGGCGGAATACCTATTTTTGAATTCATTCAACTCATTTTATGGACGACATAAAGACCTTCATCGGCAAACTCGAAGCAGAACTGGAAGGTTTAACGCCCGGAAGCCTGACACCGGAAACCAATTACCGGCAGATGCCCGAATGGAGCTCAATGCATGCCCTGATTCTTATCGCACTGGCGGAAACCGAATACAATATTTCTGTTACCGGGGACGATCTCCGCTCGTGTGAAACCATTAACGACCTTTACGCGCTTCTCAAAAGCCGCACCTCCTGAATGGCCATTTTTTCTGTCCGCGGAACCCAGGTAAAAGGAATTGCAGCATGTGTTCCTTCAGCGAAGGAATATAACCGCGATTACGATTGGATTTCCGAAGCGGAAAGAAACCTCCTGATCAAGACCACGGGAATTTCCTCCCGGCACATTGCCGGAAAAGGGACGACCACAACCGATCTCGCCGTCCCGGCGGCCGAGCTGCTGATCCGCTCTCTCGGATGGGACAAGAACGAGATCGACCTGCTGGTGCTCGTGACGCAATCGCGGGATTACTTCCTTCCTTCTTCGGGCGTTATTCTGCAGGACAGGATCGGGCTTCCGCATACGTGCGCCTCATTCGACATCGGCCTGGGATGCAGCGGATATGTTTACGGAATGTCGGTAGTTGCGTCAATGCTCCAGACCGGAGGATTCCGCAAAGCGATCCTCATCGCGGGAGACATTTCCACCGTATCGCTCAATTACAAAGACAAAAGCGCCTACCCGCTTTTCGGCGACGCGGTGACTGCAACAGGAATCGAATTCAATCCCGGCGGGGAAGCTTCCGATTTCAACCTGCAAAGCGATGGGGGCGGATTCGAAGCGATCATTATCCAGGACGGCTGCGTACGAAATCCGCCGAGCGATGAATCGCACATCGAGCACGAAGTGGAAAAAGGAATTATCCGCAGCCGGAAAAATCTCTGGCTGAACGGGATGGACATTTTCAATTTTTCCGTCCGCGAAGCGCCGAAAAACATAACCGCGCTTATGAATTTCAACGGGACCACCGAGAAAGACTATGATTTTTTCGTGATGCACCAGGCGAACCTGCTCATGAACGAAACGATACGCAAGAAGCTGAAGATACCCGCGGAAAAAACGCCGTATTCCCTGAAGGATTACGGCAACACAAGCTCCGCCTCCATCCCGCTTACGATCCTGACGCAATGCGCGGAAGCTGCGCAGCAACCGCGGCGGTGGCTGCTTTCCGGCTTCGGTGTGGGTCTCAGCTGGGCCTCCTGCTCTCTTTTCACCGACAAGATCATTTGCCCGCCCGTTCTCGAACTATGAAAACACCCTTCCATCTTGACGACAAAATCATTCTTGTCACCGGCGCTTCGTCGGGCATCGGGAGACAAGTGGCGATCAGCATCAGCCGGATGGGCGGAACCTGCATCATCAGCGGCCGCAATGAAGAAGCGCTTTCAGAAACATTGGGATCACTCGAAGGGAAGGGGCATATTTCCATTGCCGCCGATCTTCTTGACGAAACAGGAAGAAAGCGCCTCCTTGAACAATTGCCGGCAACAGACGGCCTGGTTCACTGCGCGGGAAATGTAAAAGCGTTCCCCATACGCTTCCTCGACCAGGTGCGCATCGACGAGATGATGAAGCTGAATTTCGACGCAGCCGTGCTCCTCACCGCCGGCCTGCTGAAGAACAAGAAATTAAAGCGCGACGCTTCGCTCGTCTATCTTTCTTCCATCTCCTCCAAATACCCGCCGAAGGGCGGATCCATGTACGGCAGCGCCAAGGCAGCGCTCGAAACATTCGTCAAAACGCTTGCGCAGGAAATTGTTTCTTCCGGCATGCGTGCGAATTCCATTTCACCGGGCATGGTAAAAACGCCGCTGTACGACCGGGCCGAGGCGGCTGTTTCAAAAGCTGAAATGGACGAGCACATGAAAGGCTACCCGCTTGGCGCGGGACTCCCCGAAGATATTGCCAATGCGGCCATATACCTGCTCTCGCCGGCATCGCGGTGGGTGACGGGAATAAACATTATTTTGGACGGAGGATTTTTATCCGGAGGATAATATGCGCATCCAGTTTCTTTCCATCGTCATTCCCGTTTACAACAGCGCACAAATGCTGGAACAGCTGTACGAAGAAATTTCTTCGGCTGTGAGCGGCGTTGTTCCGTTCGAAGTGATCTTCGTGAATGACAGGAGCCGCGACGAAAGCTTCGCGGTCATTCAGAAAATAAGAGATGCAAATCCCGATCACGTCACGGGAATAAGCCTGCTGAAAAATTCCGGCCAGCATAACGCGATCAGCTGCGGGCTCGGGTTTGCCAAGGGAGATGCGATCATTACGATGGACGATGATCTGCAGCATCCGCCTTCGGAGATACCCAAGCTGATCGCCGAATATGAAAGAAGCAGGTGCGACGTTGTTTACGGCGATTACCCGAACAAAAAACATCCCGGGTGGAGAAAAACCGGGAGCTGGCTGCTGAGACGCGGTTCGAAGACAATGGGAGAAGGTCCGGGAAGGGGAAGCTCCTTCCGCATCCTTTCAAAATCCATTGCCGAAAAGATCATTCAGCACAACCGCACCGGGTTTATTTTCATCGACGAGATCATCGGCTGGTACAGCGGGAACGTTTCTTATATCAATGTCGAACACCACCCGCGGCGTTCGGGAAAATCGACCTATTCAGGAGGAAAGCTCATCTCCTTTTACTTCGACATCATCATCAACTATTCCGCGTTTCCGCTGAAGGCGATGACATGGGTGGGACTGATCAGCTCCTGCCTGACATTCATGCTCGGTCTCCGTTTCATTTACAAAAAGCTCGTTCACGGATCGGCGCCGGGATTTACCGCCATCATCGTTACCGTACTTTTTTCCACCAGCGTGCTCATGCTTTGCCTCGGCATCATCGGGCAATACATGTATAAGCTTTACCAGACGCGGAACAGGCGTCCCCCGTTCACCGTGGATAAAGTTGTTTGACCGCTTTCGTTTCCCGGAACGCATTCTTTTTGTTTACTTAGGGCATGATTCTTACCGGTTACAACGTCAGGCTGGAAAGGCTTACGCACGAAAAGATCGAACTGGTGAGGCAGATGCGCAATATGGAAAAAATTGTGCGCCACATGGAATACCGGGAATACATCACGCCTGAAATGCAGGAAAAATGGTTCCGTTCCATTGACAATACCGAAAATCATTATTACATCATTTCTTCGGGGGAAAAAGAGGTGGGCCTGATCAACGGCTGCAAAGTGAACTGGAAAAAAAAAGAAACCGGCTCAGGCGGCATCTTTATCTGGGATGACGAAGTCCTGCGGACGGAAATTCCGCTTGCGGCATCGCTGCTTCTCACCGACACGTCGTTTTACCTGGGACTGGAACGTACCTACGTAAAAATTCTGCGTGATAACGCGGCTGCGATCTCGTATAATCATAACCTCGGTTATGAATTGCTTCCGGGACAGGAGAATTCGGTCAACCAGGAGTATGTTCTCACGCAGGAAAATTACGAGGCGAAAACAAAAAAGATCAAAGAAATCTTTCACCGGAAATGGGGAGACCGGATGACGATCATCTTCGACAATCCCGAACATCCTGTGACCCGTTTCCTGGAGGAAAAGATCCGGGCCCTCCCGGAGCAGGTCCTTGCGCACTTAGAACTGATCACTCCCGGCCGATGAGCAGAAGCACGCATCCCTGGTATTCATTCCGCGGCGGAAGCTATCCCGGGAACGCCCCGTCGTTCTACGATGGTTCCGCTTTCGCGTGGGTGGCGGAAACAGAATCCCGCTTTCCCGGGCTGATGGAAGCGGCGAAGGGATTTATCGGCAGCTTCGAGGAACGTTCGGCGCCGTATTTCAATGCGAACCTCGTTTCGAAAAAAGGATCGTGGCGGCAGGGAACATTCTATTTCTGGGGCCTTAAAAACGAAGAGCTGTGCCGCGCTGTGCCGGCGATCGACGATTTTATTTGGTCGGTCCCGGGCATGCTTTCCGGCGGACTGAGCCTGCTGAAGGCGGAAACGGATATTCTTCCGCACTTCGGCGACACGGATGCGGTGATGCGCTGTCATCTCGGGCTGGTGATCCCTGCGCCGCTCCCGGAATGCGGACTGGAAGTGAACGGCGAGCAGCGTTCGTGGGAAAAAGGGAAGTGGCTGCTTTTCTGCGATGCGCATTATCACCGCGCATGGAACCATACGAAACAGACGCGGATCGTGCTGATCGTCGACGTTCTGCGTCCCGGGTACGAATCGCGAAAACGTGAAATATGCTCGAATGTGCGGTCGATGCTTTCGCTGCAAAGGCTCGAGCAGGCGTTCCCGTTGTTCCGGAAATTTCCCGGAAAGATCCGCGGCCTTGTGCGGCGATTTTTCTTCCGAATACATTACTTCCGTTTCAAAAATGAATACTGAACCGAACCTTCCTGTCGCTCCCCACCTGCTCTTTCTTCATATACAGAAGACGGCCGGCGTGACGATGCATAACATCATCGGGCGACAGTACCCGAAAAAAAACACACTGAGCATTTACCACACGGAGAAGGGCCTGGCGGAATTGAAACGCCTCACACCGGAAAGAGCGTCGCAGATCCGGCTGCTGAAAGGCCACTTCGCATTCGGGGCGCACCGTTTTTTCAGGGAGCCCTGCGAATACATCACAATGCTGCGCGACCCGGTCGAACGGACCATCTCGCATTTTCATTTCGTGATCGATTCCGTCACGCACAATTACCACGACATGATCGTGGACAGCGGTTATTCCCTCCTGGAAGTGCTCGAGAACGGAGCCATTCCGCGCCTCGACAACAAAATGGTACGGATGCTTTCGGGAAATGACAGCGCGCCGTACGGCGCCTGCACGGAAACCATGCTGGACGACGCGATGACGCACCTGGAAAAGAATTTTTCCGTCGTCGGGCGCGTGAAGAATTTCGATGAGTTCGTGCTTATGTGCAGCGAACGGTTTCACTGGAACGGGTATATTTTTTACCGCAAGCGGAACGCCGGGCGAAGCCGGCCGAAAACCGAAGAGATCGACAAAAAAACAATGGATGCCCTGCGCGCGCACAATACGCTCGACCAGAAACTTTACGATACGTGGTCGCCGATCATCGAGGACCGCATTGCGCGCCAGGGCGCCCGTTTCAATGCCCGGCTGGCGAGCTTCAAAAAAAAGAACCAGCTGCTCAACCGCGTGCTCGGCTGGTGGCCCGATTTCCTGACACCCTGACGACACGTAACCCGAAAGATTACATTTGCTGAACGTGTTTTCTTCACGCATCTATTTTTGAGCGCCGCACCCGATACCGAAAAGACGCTGCTGTTCCTGCACATCCAGAAAACAGCGGGTACTACCCTGCTCAACATCATCACACGGCAGTATGAAAAACGCAGGACGCTGAATCTTTACGATCCGCGCACGGCGGAAAAAATCACCGCTTCGCTGAGCGAAGAGGAGCGAAAGAACATTCGTCTTGTGAACGGGCATTTTTCCTTCGGGCTTCACCGTTATTTTCCCGGGAAATGCGACTACATCACTATCCTGCGCGATCCGCTGGAGCGGACCGTTTCCCAATTCCATTTCATACTCGATTTCAAAACGCATCCGCTGCATGAGGAATACAACCGCAACGGCTACACGCTTCTCCACGTGATACGCAACAGGATGATGATCCACCTCGACAATTACATGGTGCGCGTCATTTCCGGGAAGGACGATGTTCCGTTCGGAGAATGCACGGAAGAAATGCTGGACACCGCGCTGGAAAATCTTGAAAAGTATTTTACACTGACCGGCCTGCAGGAAAATTTCGATGCGTTCGTGCTCAGCCTCGCCGACCTTTATCACTGGAAAAAATTCCTGTATTACCGCCGCCAGCGGACAGGCGTTTCCCGTCCGCGCGTGCAGGACCTCGATGCGGAAACACTTGAGGCCGTACGTTCCTGCAACGTGCTGGATCAAAAACTCTACGACATCATCGCGCCGAAAGTCAGGGAGGAGCTCCGGAAAAAAGGTCCCGCCTTCGAAGCACGCGTGGAAAAGTTCAAAAGAAAAAACCAGCTGATGAACCGTTACCTGGGCTGGTGGCCGCGTGCACTTACTCCGTAACGATCAGTATTCGTCGTCGAAATTGATGAAACGGCTTCCGAATTCGCACCAGCGGTTTTGCAGGCCGCAGATCTCTTTCTTTTCCCTTTTTCTTCTCGGCCTTGAAAGCTGGGAAAGATCGAGCCGGAACATCATCGGGTAGCTGAAGGTCGGGTTGAGGAACCATTTGAAATGCCTGCGGAGAAAAGGAAGATTGGCCCCGGGGAAATTTTCGATGCGGAAATGCGGGTACAGCTTCCTGCGCACCATCGCATATTCTTTTTCGTTGAACGCATACTGGTCGTTATCGCCCCATCGTTTGCAAAGCGTCATGCCGATGTGAAACGTAAGATGCTTCCCGGTGAAGAGACGGAAATTTTCCGCGAAAGCGTAAAAATTATGAATGAGTATCGTATCGAAACGCGGGATACCGGTGCAGACATTTCCCAATACGAATTTTTCATACAGCGAGCGCCTGAACACAAGCGTGTCGTAACCCGGATGTTTTTCACCGGCCTCGGCGTAGAGCAGCTCCATTCTTGTTTCGCCCGCAAAACGGGCAGGGATCCTTCTCCGGTTGATCGCGAACGCATCGTATCCTTTCTCCGCATATTCATTGAGCACGAGATAGAACGAGGGCATGAGGCAGATATCCGCGTTCGAGAAAATGATATAATCCGCATCAGACGCCTGCATTGCGCGGTCGAGAATATCACGGAGCACGGGGAGCCGCCGCGGCTTTGCGAATGATCCGAGATCAGCAAGAGAACGCTCGAGGTCGGGTGTTTTTTTCACCCAGGAAGGGATGACGGGATGGTCTTCGGGAAACTGCGCCGAAAGAAAATCCACCTGCACTTTTCCTTCCGCTTCACCGAGCGCGCGTTTCACCGTCGCAAACGTGGCGGGTTGCACAATGTCGAGTTCCGATCCCGCGGGGGCCCTTACGGGATTGATGATATGCGCAAATGTCGCCATCGGAGCATGAAGGTAAAAAAATGGGGATGAATAAGCAGGGCTTGCAAAAAACCGG
>DASTSF010000540.1:0-3648 GCA_035760825.1 Bacteroidia bacterium | reverse complement strand
GGTGGAAGATGTGGACCGCATAATCCGTGGTTCCTCCTCCCGGTGCTGATTTCCAGCCGATTAGTCCCGGGTAACGCAGGCTTCGCGTGTCCACGCCGTGCTTGTGGAAGTACCATTCGCACCAGCGTTCGCCGGCCTGCTTGCTGATGCCGTAAACCGTCGCGGGTTCGATGACCGTGTATTGCGGTGTGTTTATGCGCGGCGTCGTCGGACCGAAAACCGCGATGGAGCTGGGCCAGTAGATCTTCGACAGCCGCTTTTCGCGCCCGAGTTCGAGCACATTGAAAAGACTTTCCATGTTCAGCTTCCAGGCGAACATGGGATTCTGCTCGGCCGTGGCCGAAAGCAGCGCGGCGAGCAGGTACACCTGCTTCACATTATGCTTCTTCACCAGCTCGCCCAGCTTCTGCTTATCGAGCGCATCCAGCGTTTCGAACGGACCGCTTTCCATCACCTGCGGAGCGGCATTTTTCAGATCGGAGGCGATCACGTTGTCGTTCCCGTAGCGTGCACGAAGTTCCATGACGAGCTCCGTCCCGATCTGCCCGGAAGAGCCGATCACCAGTATGGTTTCAGAAGGCATTTTTTGGTTGAATGAAGATGTTCCAAAGGTAACATTCCGGATGAAAAATTACGGCCGTAATTTGCTTCCTGATTTTTGTCATCACGTGAATTTGCGGAGCATTTAACTTTGCAGTCCGAAATGAGCGCATTGTACAACAAGGTCAGCCGGGCTGAAATGAGACGCCGTCTCATGGCAGAGGATTTTCAGCGGATCACACTTTCGTTCTACCGTTACGTCATCATCGGCGATCCCGTGGAAATGCGGAACACGTTATGGCGCGAATGGACGGAACTGAATGTTTTCGGCCGCGTATACATTGCACGCGAAGGCATCAATGCGCAGATCAGCGTCCCGGAGCAGTATTTCGAAACGTTCCGCCGCACCCTGTATGCGCACCCGGAATTTGAAAACGTTCCGTTCAAGATCGCGGTGGAGGATAACGGGAAATCATTTTTCCTGCTGGCGATCAAGGTGAAGAAAAAGATCGTAGCCGACGGGCTGAAGGACGATTCCTTCGACGTGACCAACGTCGGGAAGCACCTTACCGCAGTTGAATTCAACGAGGCGATGGAAACACCGGGCGTTGTCGTCGTCGATATGCGCAACCACTACGAAAGCGAAGTGGGGCATTTTGAAAACGCGATCCTGCCGCAGGCGGATACGTTCAAGGACGAGCTGCCGATGGTGCTGGATGAGCTGAAAGGAAAAGAGAACAATAAAATTCTCATGTATTGCACCGGCGGTATCCGCTGCGAAAAAGCGAGCGCGTTTTTACGCCACCACGGATTCCGGGATGTGAACCAGCTTTACGGCGGCATCATCGAATATGCGCGGCAGGTGAAGCAGACGGGACTTCCGTCGAAATTCCGCGGGAAAAACTTTGTGTTCGACGAACGCCTGGGCGAGCGCATCACCGATGAAGTGATCGCACATTGCCACCAGTGCGGGGCGTCCGCGGATACGCACGTGAATTGCGCCAACCCCGATTGTCATGTGCTGTTCATTCAATGCTCCGCCTGCGGCCGGAAATTCGAAGGCTATTGTTCCGGGGAATGCCGCAACTGGGCGAAGCTGCCGGAAGCGGAACGCGAAAAGCTGAAGAAAGAGGGGAAGATCGTGAATGCGCGCGCGCTTTACCACAGCCGCCTTCGTCCTGCGTTCGGTTCAAAGTGGTGAGACTGCTTCCCTGATAATTGTCATTGAAGAATCGTGTTGCGGGAGATAGCTTTGGATTTCCAAATTCATTGCTATGCCTATCTATCATAAACTCGGAAAAATCCCTTCGAAACGCCATACGGTTTTCAAAAATCCTGACGGACGTTTTTATTACGAACAGCTTTTCGGAACCGAAGGGTTCAACGGATTTTCCTCGCTGCTTTACCAGGTGCACAGGCCCACGCAGATCAAGGAGATCGTGTCGTCGAAAAACGTCGCGCCGGAAATCGCCATCGAGAAAAACATAAAGCCGCTCCTGCTGCAGGGATTCAAAACCGAAACGAAAGATGATTTCCTCGACAGCCGCACGCCGATGATGGTGAACAGCGATGTGCTGATCGGCCTGGCCGCTCCGCGGAAAAGCATGCGCAGTTATTTCTACAAGAACGCCGATGCGGACGAAATGCTTTTCATCCACAAAGGCAAGGGCAAGCTGCGTACGTTCATGGGGAATATCGATTTCGAATACGGCGATTACCTCATCATTCCGCGGGGGATGATCTACCAGATCGATTTTGAATCGGACGACAACCGTATTTTCTATGTTGAAAGTCATCACCCGATGTACACACCGAAGCGGTACAAGAATTCTTCCGGGCAACTGCTCGAGCATTCCCCGTTCTGCGAGCGTGATTTCAAATTGCCTTCGGAGCTCGAAACGTATGACGAGAAAGGCGATTTCCACATCAAGGTGAAAAAGGAAAATATGCTGCACGACATCGTGTACGCAACGCACCCGTTCGACGTGGTGGGCTGGGACGGTTATAATTTCCCGTGGGGATTTTCCATTCACAATTTCGAACCGATCACCGGGCGCGTGCATCTGCCGCCGCCCATTCACCAGACATTTGAAACATCGGCTTTTGTTGTGTGCTCGTTCTGTCCGCGGTTGTATGATTATCACCCGCTTGCCATTCCCGCGCCTTACAACCACAGCAACATCGACTCGGATGAAGTGCTGTATTACGTCGACGGGGATTTCATGAGCCGGAACAATATCAAGCAGGGACACATCACGCTGCACCCGAAAGGAATTCCGCACGGACCCGCGCCGGGCGCGATGGAACGCAGTATCGGGCAGAAAGAAACACAGGAGCTTGCCGTAATGGTGGATACATTCCGTCCGCTGATGCTGACGAAGCAGGCGATGGGCATCGACGACGGCGTTTATTACAAGTCATGGGTGGAATAAATTCTATTGCGTAACTTTAATACATGAATTTCTCCATGCATCAGTCGCTTATTTCGGCCCATACGCGGGCCATGTGGTCAGAGAGATAGATTTCAATTTACCCGTGAACGATCATTTCAAAAAACATTCAAAAAACAGTTACAATGGCAACTGAAATCAAAAACGTGGAATACGGGCTCGAAAAAATTTTCGAAGGCGCCCAGGATTTTCTGCCGCTGCTCGGGACCGATTACGTCGAATTTTACGTCGGCAATGCCAAACAGTCGGCGCACTTTTATAAAACCGCATTCGGCTTCCAGTCGTGTGCTTACGCCGGGCTCGAAACGGGACTTAAAGACCGCACATCGTATGTGCTTTCCCAGGGAAAGATCAGGCTTGTGCTGACAACGCCGCTGGTGAGCGATTCGCCGATCGCGGAGCACATCAGGAAGCACGGCGACGGCGTGAAAGTGATCGCGCTGTGGGTGGAAGATGCGCGAAAAGCATTCGAAGAAACCACGAAACGCGGCGCAAAGCCTTTCATGGAGCCGGTGGTGGAAAAAGACAATTTCGGCGAAGTGGTGCGCAGCGGGATCTACACGTACGGTGAAACCGTTCACATGTTCGTCGAGCGAAAAAAATACGACGGCCCGTTCCTTCCCGGTTTCCAGAAATGGGAATCAACCTATAACCCGGC
>DASTSF010000539.1:0-4730 GCA_035760825.1 Bacteroidia bacterium | reverse complement strand
AATACAAAGGCAACCGCCAGTTCCTGACACTCGGCGCCGGCATCAAGTACACGATCTTCGGTCTTGATTTCGCTTATCTCATCCCGACGAACGGACAGCGCAGCCCGCTTCAGAATACGTTGCGTTTCACCATGACGTTCGACTTCGACGGTGTGAAATCCGATAGCGCGGACCCTAAATAAAAAAGCATGAACCACGAGACGCTGTTGCTTACCGGTAACAGCGTTTTTTTATTTCAAGTATGAGCGCACCTTTCAGGATCGGTTTTGGTTTCGATGTTCACCCGCTTGTTGCGGGAAGACCACTGTGGCTCGGCGGGATCCGCATTGAATCGGAAAAAGGATGCGACGGCCACTCCGATGCTGACGTGCTGCTTCACGCGATCTGCGACGCGCTGCTTGGTGCTGCAGGGTTGCGCGATATCGGTTTCCATTTTCCGAATACGGACGCCGCGTTCAAAAATATCGACAGCAAGATATTGCTTGAAAAAACGATCGCGCTGCTGAAAGAGAAGGGCTGGTCAGTGGGAAACGTAGATGCCACGCTGGTGATGGAGCGCCCGAAGATCAGTCCGCATATTCCCGCCATGGTGAAAACGATCGCTTCGATCATGAAGGTGGAAGAGAATTGTGTTTCCATCAAAGCGACGACGAATGAAAAGCTGGGATATGTCGGCTCGGAGAACGGGGCGAATGCGTATGCGGTGGCGCTGGTGACGAAGATCTAAGTATTGGAACGCGAGACCAGGTTGTGTATGAAAAGCAAACCTGCGGGTTGCGATGCTGGGGCAGGTGAAGATGAAAATTGTTCCTTTCCCTGCGAAACTCAGTCGATATCGATCGAATATTCCAGCCCGATGATGTAAAGTGTTTCAGGATCGACGACGTTCCATTCGAGCTGGTAAAGAAAATAAACACCTGCCGTGTTGTGGTCGTTGATCTTGTAGTCTGTTCCGGCGAAAAAACGGGAGCGGTCGAACCCGTTGTAATAAGGAATGCGCGGGTTCTGCAGCTGCCAGCGTAATTCAGTGCCGGCATACGGGGACCAGTGACCGGTGAGCTTGTAGGCAACTTTGAAAAGGTTGCGGATGTAGATCTCCGGAACATTCCCGTATGTATCGTTGTAGCCGGCGCCGCGCCATTCTTCCTGGCAACGGAAGCGGTACGACAGGTTGAATTTCCCGGGCTTGATCTTAAACGTGAGATCGGTGAAGAACCGGTTGCGCAAACCATAGCTTCCGTCCGACTTGTGCTTGTCAATGAAGCGATAGGTGGCGGATACTTTCATGTATTTATTGACCTTGTAGCTGAAGCCAAGATTTGTGTAGAAGAGATTTACGTTGGTAAGATTATCGCGAAGGCGGAATTCCTGGTCGAAATTGAATTCGAGCTTTCCGAAAAGACCTTTATTGGCGCTGAACGTCATCCACGAGCCGAGATCCTGGTGCTGCGCGAACAGTGGGCGGCAAAGCAGGAAGGAAAGAAAGAGGAAGAGGCCGGGGCGTTTCATGATGCGGTTGATTATTCGGGCGCCTGGTTCGTGTTCTCATAGTAATATATTTTTATCGTCGCGGTGTCGCGGAGAAAATCAACATGGCCTATGCTGGCCTTGTGCACTTTCAGTCCCGTACGCGCTGTGAGGTCGGCGAGCAGCTGATCGTAATTCTCCGGTTTGATCAGGTCGATGTTCTCGTACTGGATGGTTTTTACGAACTCGGTTTTGAAAAAGAGATTTCCGTCGAGCATGAATGCGCCCAGCACGATGATGCCGTTGATGACGATCGTCTCGAGCAGGTCGCCTTTGGTGATGGAGCTGATGAGGCCGAGCGCGATGACGATGAAGAGGTAGGTCATGTCGCGTGCGGAAATATCTTCCGTCCGGTATCGCAGCAGCGAGAATACGGCGAACATGCCGAACGCGGCGCCGGTGGAAAATCCCGATTTGGTGTTCAGCGTGAACGTGATGATGAAGATCGTCACGTTGAACATGAAGAATGTGAAAACATGATCGCGCCGCTTGTAAACGGGCAGGTAGATGAACAGGATCAGCACGAGCATGCACACGATATCCACGCCGAGGCGGGCAAAAAAAGCTGGATTGAACTTGTCGATGCTGAACGTGAAGAAATCCGTTTCCTCGTCCTTGTCTTTTCTCTTTTTCTTTTTGTCATCGCTGTTGTCATCCGTCGACTGGTCGGATGACGAAGAAACCGATGCATTGTCGCCGCCCGTTTGCGCATGCAGCGTTGCGGGAGCGGGTGAGAAAAGAAGCAGGATAAGCGGAAGGAGGAACTTAAGCAGCCGGATTGTCATTGATAATTTTTTTGATCGTGATGAGGTCAGGTTTGAAATTATTCTTTTTGATGTCGGACACGAGCTTGCTGACCGCGATGCAGTATTTGCTCGTTCCGCCCTCGTGAATATGCATTTTTCTCAGCGCGCGCACAAGCGCGGTTTCCCTTGGCCGCACCTGCTTCACTTCAACGATCACCAGCGAAGGAAAATCGACAGTGTTCTCATTCATCCGCATTTCCATGTTGAAGTCGACCGTAACGCGTTCTTCCTCCGTTTTATTCACCAGCGTGATGCGGTTGTAATTCACCCAGAGCTTCGGACGAAGCGATCCGGCTTCGATGGGCGTGATGTCGCGCAACAGCTTTTCCGAATTCTCTTCGATGTCGTGGTGGCGGTCTTTGCGCAGCACACGTGTTTTTATCGTCCGGCCTTTATTGTTCTTGAATTTGATTTCGAAGAAATTCGTGTCGGATTCCACGTAGCGGCGCAGGCGGATCTTGTAACGGTTGGCGTGCTCGTTGTGGTGTTCGCTGTAGAAGGAGAAATCTTCGGTATCGTAATAAAGCGTTTCGTAGCGGGTCATGCGCGTATCGGCTACGTCGAGCGCAAGATAAGCGTCCTTCACCCTGTCGAGGAGCTCCGGCAGGCGCGAATCATGAAAGTTGAACTTCAGGTCGGTCCGGTCCATGAGCAGCACGCGGTCCATCTCCTCGAGGGAAATGGGATCGAACTGGTTCAGGATATTTCGCAGGGCCGCGGAATTCATCAATAGGTATACGTATACTTCACGGATTTCACGAGCACGTCGCCCGTGGCGTATATTTTCTTTTCGGTACGGAGACCGCGGGAATCGTATCCGTAGTCGATCTTCTTCAGCATTTTGCCTGTCCCGTCGTAAGTCACTTCGATCATTTTATCGCCGCTGGTGCTATAGGCATACGTGGTCTTTTTCACCACATTCCCGGAAGCGTCGTAAACGACTTCTTCGGTTTTATCCCCGTTGGCGTTGTATTTCCAGGCTGTTTTTTTGTACCTGGAAGGCGAATCATCAGTGTCATCCTCGTCGGAAGACGGACCCGGGTTCGGTTTTTCGACAATCTCGACCGTTTTGTTTTTCCCGCTGTAGGTGTTGGTCTCCTGTCTTCTCACACTGCCGTCCGGGTTATACGTAATATCGCTCAACACGTTCCCGTCCTTGTCGAATGTTTTGTAAGATGCTTTATAGGTCGAAGTTTCCTTGCCGTCCTTATAGAGCGTAACTGTTTCGGTAACGCTTTTTATTTTCAGATCCTTGATCTGCTTTTTGGATTGGGCAAAGGAAACTGTCGCCGGGAAGACGAAGGCGAGGAAAAGAAGCAGTCGGGGATGCATGTTACTTGAGGATTTTTAAAGTATCGAGCTGTACATTTTGCTTTTTGCCGGTGATCTCGACGGTCATTTTTACGGCCTCGCGCTGCGCCACGGAGCACACGTTCGAATACGCGTAGACCGTATACTTGCCTTCGCGCAGGTAGTTGAACTGGAAGGTTCCGTCGGGACCTGTCTTTATGCGGTCTCCATAGGAAGGATCGTCGCCGTAAATGATATAAACATCTTCATCCGGATCCCAGTATTCCCCGGCAAGGAGTGTGCAGTTGTTGACATACCGTTGCGCCCAGACTTTCCCCGTGATGGAAGCTTTTCCGCCAGGGCCGGGACCATTGTTGCACGAAAAAGAGAAGAATCCGATCGTGAGTATTGCCAGTGCAATTTTTCGGGTCATAAAAAAACAGCTGTGTGAAACAAAGATATTGATAGCCTACACCGCAGGTCACCGCCGGAAGGCAGCAATATTAAGCTATTGTAAAGATATTCGTTTTTAGCTAACGGCAAAACGGGCCGGTCAGTGGCTGACGATCATCCGAGATGAAAGAGAGGTTCCGTCTTCACGCCGTATTTCCACGAGGTAGAGTCCGTCGGCAAATGATGAAACATCCATCCCGAACGAAGTCTTTCCGTCGCGCCTGTCATCGTTTAGAATTTCCCGCCCGGAAAAATCGAAAACATGCAGCGTGGAATTGGAAGTCGTCCAGCCGGAGGGAAGCGTGACAGTAACCAAATCATTGCCGGGATTCGGGAAAAGGGAAAGCGAAGGAGATGGAACGATTTCGTTCACCGAAAGATAGCAGCCGAACGGGGCGAGCTGCGACGTCATACTGGCGTTGCGTGCCGCAATGAAATTTTTCAGGCCGGGTATCCATCCGCCGCCGGGTCCGCCGGGTACCTGGACATCCATGGTCATGTCGTCCTCGAACTGCTGGTTGGTATAGAATTTCAGCGAGTCGGCGTAAACATCCGTGCGGATGCGGTTGGCCAGGCTGTCGATGATGGGATCGAGATAAGCGTTATTGAAATCCTGCATCATCCAGCACAGCGAAGAGATGTACATACTGTGAA
>DASTSF010000538.1:0-11860 GCA_035760825.1 Bacteroidia bacterium | reverse complement strand
AGGTCCTTTTTCTGCTGCGGCGAAACAACAGCGCCCGTATTGGTCTTGGGCTGTGCAGCCGCCTGGGTGACGCCGTGCAACTGGTTGTCGAGGTCATTCACATCGTTCTGCAGCGAATTGACGTACGCCTGCTGCTTCGCGATCTTCGCGTTGTTGTCGTCGATATCATCCTTCAGTCCCTGTATCTGGTCGTCGTAGCCCGCTCTCAGGTCTTTGTCTTTTTCCTTGTCCTTGTCTTTCTGAAGCTGCGCAATGCGATCGTAATTATCCTTGTTGTCCGCCTGCATGAGATCGAGATCGTCCTGCGCTTTTTTCAGATCGGCATGTTTCTGATCATCCAGTTTGGAAATGTTCTGCACCGTCTGATCTTTCTGCGTGGTCGTTACCGAATATTGCTGCAGGTCATCCGCCTGCTTCTGCGCCTGGTCGAGCGCTTTCGGATCATTTGACTTCACCGCTTTGTCAAGACTTGCTGCATATTGCTGCGTTTTATCCGCTTCGTTCTTTTTGTTCTGCGCGTCGGTATCCATCGCCTGCGCCACGTTGAAAGCGGCCACTGTCTGCGACTGCAATGAATTCGCCTGCGCCTGCAGGTCGTCCGCGCGCTTCGTGGCAGCCACTTTATCCGGGCCATCCGCCATTGCGTCCGCAGCTTTTTTAGCATTGGTTGCGGAATCCTGCATGGCTTTCGCCTGCCGGTCGAGATCGGCTGCATAGGCGTACGCATTGTTCGCCTGGTTCTGCATATCCTCCGCCTCCGCCTTCGTCGCATTCGCATCGTCGTACGCAGATTTCACCAGCTCTGCGTCGGTGACTTTTCCCGCGTTGGAAGAAGGAACGCTGTCAGCCGGATCGATCGAATCCGAAGGATCATCTCCCGGATCGGTAACGTTGCTGTTGTCGGGGTCCGTGGTATTGCCCGGATTTTTTCCTGCGTTGTCCGGGTTTCCCATATCGACCACCTGGTAGGCGTCGGGTCCTGAATTCACATCGAGCTTCGCTTTGTCTTTCAGGAAAAGCGGATCGAGCGTGCTGGTGTCGCTGGAAAAATCCGTTTCGATGACGAGCTGCTGATCACCGTTCACATCGACGTAATGTATGCGCTGGTTGACGGTCTTGATCTCGTACTGCGGCGGAATGATCACGGTCTGCGTCTGCGTATGAATTCCGGAATGCTCGACAGTGAATGAATATTTTCCGCCGTTGTTGGGAAGGTTCATGAAATACGAGCCGCTGGATTGATTGCTCGTGTACACGCCGATGGGTTCATTCGTATCCTCGTTCTTGACGGTGATCTTCGCTTTTTCATTCGGATCTCCGTCGGTGGAAACGAATGTTCCGCTGATCATGCAGTTCTGAACGGGCTTGCGCTGGATCACGACATGATAAACCGTCATCTTTCCTTCAGGACTGTTCCTGTTCGAGGCAAACCACGCCGTCTGCTCGTTCGCATCGCTGACGAACATGATGTCGTCGTCCGGCGAATTGATCGCAAAATCCAGGTTCACGGGTTTTTCCCACGTATTGGTTTCTTCGTTCAGCTCCGCGCGGAAAACATCATAGCCGCCCATGGAATTGTGTCCCTTCGAGGAGAAATAGAGCACTTTCCCGTCGGGCATGAGGAACGGGTAATCCTCGTCGTATTCCGTATTGATCGGGTAGCCGACATTCTGCGGCTTCCCCCATTTCTGGTTCGGCAGGCGCCTGACCACGTAAATGTCTTTTCCCTGCGATTCATCATCGCCGTAGGAAGAAAAATAGAGCTCGCTCTTTTCACCCGAGAGGTAGATGATCGATGTAACTCCTTTTTTCTTGTCGAGCGCTGTTTTGAATTCATCCGGCTCGGCGAGCAGCTGCCCGCTGTAACCCGCGCTCTTCAGGTCATAGTGCTTGTAAAAATCCTGCTCGTTGAGCTCTGCTTTTTCCAGCACGGTGATATCGGTGATCGCCTTCAGCAATTTCCGCCCGGTCTTGCACATCGCGATCTGGTTGTCGACCTGCATTTTCTCAGCCTTCTTTTCACCCACCAGCTGCTTGTATTTCGTGTAAGCGACAATGGCCTGGTCGAACTGGTAATTCAGGTGATACGCTTTGCCGAGATAGAACCAGACGTCGGCATCTGCTTTCGGATCGGCGGAAGCTTTTTCAAGGAAGGGAAGCGCTTTGTCTTTTTCGGAGCTGGCGTAGAGGACGCAAACGCCGTACTTGTAATTGTAGTTCGGATCAGCGGGGTGATTGGCGAGCAGCTGCGAATAAAGCGGCATCGCTTTCGCATAATCTGCTTTATCGAACGCGGCGTCCGCATTCCTGATCACATCTTCTTCAGAACCGGGAGCCTGGGAAAAAACGGGGAAAGGGCGTAGCAGGACCGCTAAAGCAGTCATTAAAAAAACAATAAGAAACCTTCTGCGCATATCAGAGGTTAGCGCCCCAACGCTATGATAGCCGTTATTATAACGACCTGTCCCACAATAGTTATGCCCTAATTTACGAAATAAAGGCTGTAATGCTCAGATGCCGTTTTGTAAGGATTTCCACACAAAAACGTTAATTAAATACAAAACCGCTCCCGGCCACTGCTGTACATAACGCCGGAAAAGCAATTCGAGACACTAAAAAAACGGGAAAAGGAAGTTGAAAAACCCGCTATTTCACCCCGGCATCGGATGCGTCTTCCCCGCTGTTTTTCCTTCTCGTCAACCGCATTTTCGATTCTTCCTTACGCAGCAGCCGTTCTATGTTTTTCTGGTGCGTGATGAGGATAAGCATGGAAACCATTACGCAATAGGCGATCATCGAAGGGAACGCTTCACTGGCAAAAAAGAACATCATGAACAGCGGCATGGAAAGCCCGGCGCTGATGGAACCGAGTGAAACGTAATTCGTGGAAAGGAAGACCAGCAGGAAAACACCGGTCGCGAGCAGGCAGGTTTGCGGATGCACCGCCAGCGTTACGCCGAACAACGTTGCGATGCCTTTTCCCCCGCGGAAACCTGCGAACACCGGGAAAATATGCCCGAGCACGGCGGCCACACCCAGCACGATCTGCAGATCCACGAAATCACTGGTGTGCGGGGGCGCTTCGGTGACGAGCCACGCGAGGTTCACGGCGAGAAATCCTTTCAGAATATCAAGGAGAAGAACAGGTATCCCCGCTTTTTTGCCGAGCACACGGAACGTGTTCGTGGCACCTGCATTCCCGCTTCCGTGCTCCCGCACATCGGTCCCGAAAAACAACTTCCCTATCCACACCGCGGAAGGAATGGACCCGAGCAGGTAGGCGATCAGCAGTGCGATAATACTGGTTGTCGTCATTTATTTATTTCCTGAATCGTCGCCGTCTCCTCCCCCGCTGTCATCTCCACCGTCACTGGCTTTTTTCAGCTTGTTCTTTAACCTCGACAGATCCTGCGGACCTCCCGCTGTTATTTTGTATTTGGCTTTCTGTCCTTTTTCCGACAAGCGGTCTTTGTCGTAATCATCCGGTGCCACCTTGTCATCATCCTTCATGGCTTTCAGCTCGTCCATGAACTTCGTGTTCGACGAATAAGCGCTCATCATTCCGTTTGCGTAATAGAACGTATACCATTTACCATTATCCAGTTCGAAATAGATCGTGAGCCTGTCACCGCTCCTCACTCTTTCCAGCATAATGGTTCCGGGCACAAATTTATTGATTTCCTTTTTATCGCTGTTACCCAGCCCAAGCTTGCCGTCGGAGATGTACGCCTTCGTTTTCTGGTTCCAGTTCATCTGCACGTCAGTGAAGAAGAACGTGTACTTCAGCTCATCGGGGAATTTCTTGTAGGAATTGAAGACCGTAAGATTGGAAATAAGCTTGTCGGCGCGTTCTTTTCCGACCATTTCCGTCAGCGCGTGCTGAAACGTGGTGCGCGTCGGGTCTGTACCGGCGAGCGACGTGGAGGCGTCAATGTCGTCGAGCACGTAATTCAGCAGCTTTTCGGGGATGAAAAAGTCAATTCCCATTACGAGGTCGAATGACGTGGAATGATCGACCGTATTGTGCGTGGCATTCCCGATTGGCGTGAGCAATACTTTTCCGAGATCGGCGCCGAGCGCCATCCTTCCTTCGCCGTAGATCGTGCAGTTCTTCGTGTTGAAGCTGACGTAATTTCCCGGCAGCGACCGTTCCACGAGCTTTTCCTTGTTCGAAATGCGGTATTCACGTGACGTCTTGTCGAAGAATAAAAATCCGTCCGCGCTCACGACGCTGACATCGGTTTTCCCCTTTTTCGGCGAAAGGAATGAACCGTAAATGTGAACCGAGTCGGCGGAGACCGTACTCATCAGCCCGCTGGTGATCGGATCGCCTTTGTCTGTAACCGGGTTATCGGAAACCGGAATGTAAATTTCATCCGGGTTGATCTCGCCTTTGAACTGCAGTCGCGCTTTGTCGATGCCGCAGTCGTTCGTGAGCGATGTCGATCCGTCAAAAACGAGGAACTGGTTGTTCGCTGCGAGAATGACGTTGCCGCGGAAATCGAATGCCGGACTGAGATAGAATTTCGACGTATCGGCAATGGTGCCCTGCGCGTAGGTCTGCCCGGTGGTGTCCGGCGCAATTTTCGCGAAATGGATGATCTGCTCTTTTTTGAGCTCATCCACGTACGCATAATCGCCCGAAGCCGTATAGCTGTGGCGGGAATACACATCAATGACGCAGTTGAACAGCTTGTGGTAATTCGTGATCGTGTTCGCCTGCAGCTGTGCGTTCGTGAGCGTCTCCATGTATGCGCCTTTCTGGATGACGACATTTCCGCTGTCCGGGATAATGCGTGCATCCGCCACAAGGATTTCCTGCACGCCTTCGGCGTGGATGATGTAATTCTTCAGGTCGTATTTTGCTTTCGGCGCACGGAAACGAAGTGAATCCTGTTTCGGGTGAATGGAAATGAATTCGGGTCCCTGCAGCGCGATCTTGTCCTGTGCCTCGCCCGGCTTGGGCTTGTTGCTGCTCATTTCGATCTGGTCCTGGTCCATGTACCATTTGAAATTCTCCATGTAGCAGATGTACTGGTTGACCGGGAACGTGACGATGGAACCTTTTCCGTTCGCCTTGAAATCACCTTCGCGTTTTTCAAAGTCGACATGTGCGTTCACGTTCTTCGTCGAGAAGGCGAGCCCGGCCAGCGCGAGCGCCTTCAGATCGAAATCCGCCGTATCCGCATCGGCGACATGCTGCTTGAGCACCATTTTTTTCGACGTCAGCTCGGCATTGGAAAAATCGAGCTTGCCGTTTCCTTCGAGGCTTTTCGGGGAAAGCGTCATCGTCCCGGTGAACGTGGATTTCCCGTTGAACACGCTGAAAGCCGAATCGCGGCTGGTCGCATTGAGGTAATCCTTCTTCGGCATGTAGTGGATGTATGCGCCGGGGCCATTCACCTGCGGGTATTCCGTTTTGCCCTGGATCTTCTGTTCTTTCATTGTGAAGGACTGGGCCACACCGTTCATCGAATCAGGGAAAAAGATAAAATCTTTCGAGATCGAAGTTGAAGTGATGTAATCGATCTGCCCGTCACCGCGCAGTCCCTGGTTGCTCAGCCGCATTTCATTGGTGAATTTAGCTTTGCCGCCGTAAACAGGATAACCGCCCGGCGGCGCCTGCCGCACGAACCCGAGCGAATAATCCGGCATGAGCCGCAACGTATCGCGTATTTCCGGGAAAATGCCCGACGACTGGAACGTTCCCACAAAATGCAGCGCACTGTTCTGGAAGTTATCGAGGCTGTCGATCGTGAACGGATCGAGCTTGAAATAAAATTTATCGCGGTTGTAAACGCCTTTCTGGATGCCCGGCTTGTCGTAATACACGAACGCGGGTTTCGCCGACGTGAAGATCGGGTACTTGGCATACGGTCCCTTGTTCTTCACGCCCGATTTATTATCCGACGCGTCTATCTGCAATTCCCCGTTCAGGTTTTCTATCACGCTCCGCACTTTCATCTGCACAAAACCTCCTTTCGGGTCGCGGGGATCACGCTGCGGCGTATCCACCCAGATACGCACGGAGTCCACGTTGTTCAGCGAAAGCTTGAACGTATTGTAATCAAACGAAAATAATTTTCCGTAATAATCGAAACGGCCCGCCATGATGGAACCTTCGAACGTGAAGTTCCTGTTCTTCTTCAGCACGACCATATCCTGGTTGGGAAACACGACCACGTTCTGTGAATCGCTGAGACCGATCTCCTTCACGCCGAAAAGCGTCATGTCGTAATTGAGCAGGTTGATCTTCGCGTTCGGTGTTCCCGGCTGCACTTTCGATTCGAAAATAATATTGTCGTAATCCTTCTTCCCGGCACGCGCAGCGATGTACGTGTCGCACTTGTCCTTGTACGTGATCATGTCCGTCACAGGATCATACAGGAGAAAGCCCTGGTTGGACAGGTTCATGATCGTGGGGCGCAATTCTTCGACCGAGATCTTCCAGTACTTCGCCAGGTCCATCATCGTAAATGTTTTCACTCCGCCGTTCACGTCGCGCACGAAATTCCGGATCTTGATCAGCGGGTGCACCGGTTCTATTCCCTGGAGCTGGTCGTAGAGGTACTGGCGGTAATAATCGACGGAAGGAAAGCTCGCTTCGCCCACCGTGGATCCGGGAACCGTATTGAGAACGATCGTGGGCTCATTCGTTTTCCAGATGATCTGCTCGACGAACATGTCCACTTTGTGGAACGAATCGTAATACGGCGCGCGGGAAGCGCCCTCATCCGGCCGGTACAAAACCACGCGTGAGCTGTCGACGAAATATTTGAAATCGACGGAAGGATGAACGATGGAATCGGCGTCGAAGGAAAACTTGATCGCCGAATTCTGGCTCGTCACTTTCTGATCGGTGATGGCGAAGCTCTGCGAGGTGACCTGCAGGAAGTTTTTCCCGTTGCGCTTGAAAATGAAAAAAGCAGGATTTCCCGGCGTGCCGGAACCGATGAACTTCGCACCCACCTGCGTAAATCCACCTTCGTAATCCACGTTAGGGTACATGGACTTGATCTGGTAGCGCGAGCTGTACGATTCGAAACGCGGGTACGCCGCCGTGCTGGCTTTCGCATCGGCCACGAGCTTTTCGGTCAGCCTTCCGGTCAGGGGTTTGTCCTTGAAATATTTCTTGTTGTAGAACGTCACGGAATCGGCAATAAACACGAAACCTTTCACCGGGAAAGAATAATTCTTCAGGTCGGCATAGGCGTCGTCTTCCTTCAGTCCGGCTCTCTGCCAGTCGATGCGGCCGCCCTTGCCTATCCACATTCCGTTCGTGGGATAATACGTCCCGGAAGTTCCGTTGATGCGCGTGCTGTCGTTCTTCGCATTTCCTTTGAGCGTTACATCGGAAAAACGCACGGAAGGAACGCTGTCGCAGGCAAACTTCCATGTTCCGCCGGTTACGCTCCATTCGCCGGTCGCCGTTTTGTAAAATTTATTTTCCCCGAAAAGGCTTTCGCTCATCAGGATGTAATCGGAAAAAGGTTTGCCCAGCTTACCGTTCCCGATGGACGTAAAGCACGACTGCCAGTCGAGGAAAGTGGTCATGGGAAAATTCTTGTCCACGATCGCCTTGATGGTGTTGAAGTAGGAATAATATTCCGGCGACGGGCGGAATTTTTTCTTGCACATCTGGTTGGTGTTCTTGAACATCGCCTGCTTGATGTCATCGCTCACCTTTCCGTTCATCCAGTAATTCTGGTTGAAATCGTCGATGAAATCCCGGCCGGCCTTCCCGTCGTAGCTTTCGAAAAAATCCTTCATCTCGTCAATGAACTTGACGTTGTCGGCAGTAAAGCTGGCCGGCATTTTCTGTGCAAACAGTCCGCGGGCGGAAACAAAAGTGGCCACCGCGCACAGCAGGACAATCCTCATTTTCTCTTTCATAGCAGGTTCCGGTTCTTTTTTGCAAGGTGGACGAGCGCCCACTCCTGTTCAGATTCGACTCGTACGGGATGCAGCCCCTCCGCCTCCGCCGCTGCGATCAGCTCGGGAACATCGGTGGTAAAAAAACCGCTGAGAAGGATCTCTCCTCCCGCGCGAAGGCTTCCGGCGTACGTTCGCATGGCGTTCTTCAACACGTTTTTATTGATGTTGGCCAGGAGAAGATCGAATTTCCGATCCCCGATCTCCGTCTCTGTGCCCGTTTCGAAATTAATGTTATTCACCCCATTCAGTAGGGCATTTTCCCCCGCGTTTTCCACAGATCCGGGATCAATATCCATACCGAGAATCCCGGCAGCGCCATGCTGCGCGCAGAAAATGGCAAGAACACCGGTACCGCAACCCATGTCGAGTATATAACGTCCGGGAAATGCCATTGTTAATAACTTTTGAATCATTAATCGCGTCGTAGCGTGGTGACCGGTGCCGAAGGATTGACGGGGCTGGATGACGATCTCCGAAGGGAAAGACGCGTCGGGCGCATGAAACGGTGCACGGATACGGAGCTGGCCTGCTATTTCAACGGGCGAAAAATTCCTCTCCCATTCTTCGTTCCAGTTCTGCGACGGGATATGTTTCACCGTATAATGGAAATCCAGTTTTTCCGACCGGAATTTTTCAAGATCAGCCAGTTGCTCCACCGAAAAAAGCGATTCAGGGATGTATGCGGCAAATCCCGTTTCTGTTTCCGAAAAGCTTTCGAATCCGCGATCTGCAAGTTCTGAAATAAGCAGGTCGCACCCGGGCTGAAGCGGTTGCACGGTAAATGTCAGCTCAGTGTAATTCATTCCTGTGGCGGGACTGGCGGCCGGGTTCCGGCGCGCTTATAGTTCATGACAAAATCTTCCATAAAAAACCCGTTCCCGATATCGAAATCCTTTACTTCCGAAATCACGAAACCCAGCCTGAAATAAAAGTTAACGGATTTATAATTTTTCCGGTTCACCGTCAGCGTCAGGCTTGCCAGTGAAGGGAACTGCTGAAGGATCAGCGCGAACACTTTTTTCCCCAGTCCTTTTCCCTGTTGCGAAACGGCTATGTAAAACTTGTGCAGGAAAAATTCCCCGTTGCCTTTGTCGCTGACGGAAATGTATCCCGCATTCCTGCCGTTTTCCTTTACGAAAAAAAACTGCTGTCCTTCATCGATCTGCTTTTTCATCCCTTCCCCGGAATACATGAGACCAAGCATGTACTCCACCTGTTTTTCGCCGATGATGGGTGTGTAATGCGTTTTCCAGATGGTTTCCGCGAGTGATGCAATGTCCTGCATGTCGTTCTTCCCTGCGGGAACGAGGCTTATTTCATTCATGGGGAACGAAATTACCAGAAAAAAATCCAGGCAACGATCGAAAGCACGATCAGGAGAATATACTGGAAAAAGTCGGGAAATTGTGTCAGGTATTTTTTGTAGAACACCCGGAATCGCTCTTTCATACGCCGCAAATTTACTTTTTGTTTTTGTACAGCGCGCTGTTCAGGTCGGCATAGCGGATCGTCACCTCGAAACCGCCGTTCATTTTGGAAACGGTGGAATAACGCGAGATGTTAAGATCATACGAAAGCCCGATGAACATATCCCCGAGATCGTAATACAGCTGGGGAATGATCGCGTCATTCCAGCGGTAATGCACGCCGAGGCCTATTCCCGATTCCGAAAAGAAATTCGTGATCTTGGTTCCGTTCCTGATACGGTAACGCAACAGCGTTCCGAAAACGATTTCGTGCGCCGGTCCCTGCGACATGTAATACGCGGAAGGACGAACCGAAAAGCGGGTACCCGGGAGGTCATACCTGACCTGGGCGTGGAATACGTAACGCATGTCGAGCTTCTCGCCACCGCCGCCGCGGAATTTTTCGGAGGGCCGGTTGAAATGAAATGCGGAAGCTCCCGCATTGAGCTCGAAAATATTTTTTTCAGCGATGTTCCCGATCTCGTGACGATGCTGGTAGGCAAAGCCCGCGGCAAGATCTGCGTACGGAAAGGACGTGAGCAGGTTGCTTTCCCCTGTGGCGGCCGTCGGATCGTAGGCGCCATTCACGTACTGGTTTTCCCATTGCAGCGAGGTGATCGTCGCCGATTTCTGCGAATAGCCGCCCATCATGCCTGCGGACAGCTTGTCATTTTCGCTGAGCGGAACGATCCCGCTGAAGGAAAGCGCCCCCGTGAACGTTCCGAACTTCGAATCGCCGGCCTGGTCGCGGTACAGGAACGCACCGATGCCCATGTACGCCCGGTCTTTCGCATACATCAGCGGCATATCGAAAGCAGCGGCCGCTGTCGTGTACGGATGCCCCATCGCCGCCCATTGCTGGCGGTAGTTCAGCGTGATGCGGAAAAGCCCGTCGAACATACCGGTGTAGGCCGGGTTGAGATGCATGGGCGTTTCATTGAACTGCGAAAAATGGATATCCTGTCCCTTCGCTGCGAAAGAAAAAACACCTGAAAAAATAAGGATGACAATTTTTTTCATGCCGCGCGTTTATCGCATCAACGTAATATTTCCTGACTTCGTGGTGCTCGTACCGTCGGGATAATCCACTTTCAGGAAATACGCATAAACACCGGATTCACATTCCCGGCCTCCCGTCGTCCCGTCCCATCCCTGCGTGGGATCCGTGGTTTCGAAAACTTTCTGTCCCCAGCGGTTGTAAATAACCAGATCGATATACGACGCTCCTTCGGTGCCGTGCATGTGCAGCACGTCGTTATTACCATCTGCATTCGGAGAAAAGGCCGTGGGAATAAAAAGGCTTCCCGTCTGCGTTGGCGGCGGGTTATCGATCATGTGGTAATGCGCAACGATGTGATCGGCGGAAGCCAGGTTGACCGTGATGCTGTCGCTGAGCGAATCCGGGGAAGGCGTATTCACCAGTTCCCAGTAATCGAAAACGTAGTTGGACGACGTCGGCGCGGTCTGAAGAATAATATTTATTCCGCCGTAATAAAGTCCCGTCCAGGGCAGCTGGCTTGATGCAAGGTGAATGGAATTTACATTAACGGTTCCGGCCCCCGCAGGAACAACGTCCACCGTGAGATTGTACGGTCCTGTCAGCGAATAGCAATCGATCATTCCCTGCTGGATAGCCGTGCAGCGTGTCTGGATATACGTGCGCATGGTATTCACGTTGGTCTGCCAGCCGGTATAGCTGCCGCCCCAGCGGGTGCACTGTCCCGTCATTTCCGGGGCGATCCTGTTGGTGAGCGTATCGAGCAGGGTGACCATCGTATCGCAGCTGAAAGTCGTATTCAGCAGGTCGGCGTACCGGTTGACATAATACTGGTAAAATATGGGGTTGTTCATCAGCGCATCCAGCACGGGGATATGGCCCTGCCCCCCGGGATCAGGAAGAGACTGCGGGTTACACGGATCTGCGGCGGGAGATGTGTCCGGGATGCCCGTGTAATTGATGTAATGTCCGAATGTCGCATCATTGTCCCACAGGCAATAGCGCCATCGTTTGGCATGACCGGCGGTGTCCAGTCCGCGCCACCATTGTGTGTTCCAGTTCAGCCAGTCAGAAGTAACGCAAATGGAATTGAGTATTATATAATCACAAAGACTTTTCCAGTTATAGACCGAATCAACGTAGGCCCAGTTTGCCGGAAGCGCCATGTTGTTCGAAACGACAAACGACTCAAACGTGTTCCAGTCGGTCTGCGCCTGTGGTCCGCCGTATTTCGACCATGTGCCTCCCCAGGTTTTCAGCATCTGCACATTCGGATCGTCCTGGTCATAGTAATAGGATGTATAATCCAGGTCGTCCACTTTTTCACGGATCTCGTAAACGCCCCAGTATTGTCCGTTCACATAGAGGATGCAGGGCTCGTAAGTTCTTACGTCGAGATGAAGATTTCCATCCTGCGAAAGTGTATGCACGTATGCGTCGCGGATGTGCGCGCCCCCGTTCT
>DASTSF010000537.1:0-4052 GCA_035760825.1 Bacteroidia bacterium | reverse complement strand
CAGGCTGGCTTCGACCGGTGACGAAGTAAGCACGAGGCCCGTGGTATGTTCAGGATGCTGCAGCGATTCTTTTATTCCTTTGGCAGCGAACGAGGAAAGCGGAAATAATCCGGCAAGCAGAAGTAGGGTTACTGATCGCATGTTTCAATTGTTTAGCCGTATGTATAACCTCAAGACGCAAATTAGTTACAGACGGTTGCCCCGGGTTCCGCAAAGTTTCATCCGGCAATGAATTCCGCGCAGCATGCCGCCTGGTAACAACAAGAGGTTGCGGCTGTATCTTTTCCCTCATCTTTGCATTAGGAAGCCAAAAAGAAGCTTGAACGGGCATCACAAAACGGACGAGGCGCTGCGCGAAGAGCAGCAGCAGGTGGAATCGGCGAAAGCAGATCCGTCGAAGTTCGGCGTGCTCTACGAAAAATATTACCGGCAGATCTTCGTGTTCGTTTTCCGCCGCACGAACGACGATGAGATCGCAGGCGACATTGTTTCCAACACGTTCCTGAAGGCCATGCTCTCGCTGAAAAGCTATACGTTCAAAGGAGTTCCGTTCTCAGCCTGGCTGTTCCGGATCGCGCTGAACGAGGTGAACCTGTTCTTCCGTAAAACAAAAAGAGAACGCGTGGTGAGCCTCGACAGATCCGGGATCGTTTCCGTCATCGCCGAAAGCGGGCAGGAAGACAGCGAAGGCCACCGCATCCTGCTGATGAAGATCCTCGGCACGCTGCCCGCGGAAGAAATGCAGCTCATCGAGCTTCGTTTTTTCGAGAAGCGTCCTTTTTCAGAAGTCGGAGAGATCCTCGGCATCACGGAAAACAATGCGAAGGTGAAGACCTACCGCATACTCGACAAGATGAAACAAACTTTTAACCGCTTTGCGGAACGCTGAAAATGAGCAAGTATAAATTCAATCTCGATCCGAAAGAGCCGCGCGAGGAGATCGTACGGAAACATAAGGACTTCGGCAAGGTGATGCAGAATTACCAGAAGATGACGAAGCCGCTGTACCGCACGCCGCTCTACCGTTTCCGCCGCATCTTCATGGTGGTGATCGCTGTCCTCGCCGTTTCCTGGCTGGTTTCCGAGTTCGGTGATTTCGACCGCAACGAAAAAAACAGCCCGCAAAAACCGGATACGATGCAACATAAAACCGGGAACGATTCTCCCGTGATCCGCGTACAGCCGATGATCCGCAATGATTCGCTGAAGGATTTCAAAAAATAACGCTCAGCCGGTGAAACGGTAGCCCACCCCGCGTATGGAATGAAAGAACCGGGGCGCGCGTGGATTTTCCTCGAAGTATTTCCTGAAATTGAGAATGTAATTGTCGATGGCGCGCCCGGTGGGCGATTCCTCGTTCTTCCAGAGCAGCTCGAGTATCTCGCCGCGCGAAACCACCTGGCCGTTGCGGCTGATCAGCAGCTTCAGCAGCTCCGCTTCCCGCTTGGAAAGCTGCAGGCTTCCCACCGCGTTCGATGCTTCGTACGTGGAAAAATTCACAAGGTTGTTCCCGAAACGGAATTCCTGCAGCATCTCCTGCGCCAGGTGTTTTTTCGGTGAACGCCGCAGCAGGTTGTTCACGCGCAGCAGGAATTCTTCGAGGTTGAACGGCTTCGTGATGTAATCATCTGCACCGAGACGAAGTCCGCGCACCTTGTCTTCCCCCTGCGCTTTCGCGGTGAGAAAAAGCACCGGCACTTCGCGGTCCGTTTCCCTGATCTTTTCGCAGACGTCGAAACCGTTGAGCAGCGGAAGCATCACGTCGAGGATCACGAGATCAACAGCGGACGACCGGAAAATGGTCACCGCGCTTTCTCCGTCAATCGCGGGAATGACCTCGTATCCTTCGAGCTCCAGGTTGAGCCGGATCGCTTTCAGGAGATTCTCTTCGTCCTCGACAAGCAGGATGCTTCGCTTCATTTCCGGTAAAATTAGGCCGTGTCAGCATTTGACTGCGGTAAACCCTGTTTTTCCAGCGACTAACTCACAGATAATGAAGCTGATAATTTTAACCAGCCTTGTGATTTGAAATATTTTTTTGCATCTTCACGATCGCCCAAACATCAAACAAACAAGAATCAAGCACACCAAACAAAAAAACTGCATGAAAAAGAAGTTATCTCTTCTCATCTGCGCGCTTTCCCTTGGCGGTTTTGCCTTCGCTCAGGCACCCTACAAAGGAAAAATTCTGAACGGGAACCAGGTTCCCGGGAATAAAGTTCGCTGCGCGACGGACGAACACGAAACATGGCTGCAGCAGAATGATCCGTCCCGTGCACAGGCACGCCAGGATTACGAAGCCAATATCCAGTCATACATTGCCGCACACCCGAACGAGCAGAACCGTTCGACCATTACCATTCCCGTCGTTGTCCACATCGTGTATTACACAGGTGCACCGGCGCAGAATATTTCCGACAACCAGGTCTTTTCACAGATCCAGGTGGTGAATGAAGATTACGGAAGAACGAACTCAGACGTTAACACGCACTGGTCGCAGGCTTCCGGGACCAACATCCAGTTCTGCCTGGCGCAGCGCGATCCCAATGGCAATGCCACCAATGGTATCGAACGCCGCGGACTGAGCTCGAATGTTTCTTTCTCCACGAATGATGGCGTGAAACATTACAGCTCCAACGGGCTCGACGCATGGGATCCCACGCGTTACATGAACATCTGGGTCTGCAACCTCGGGCAAAGCCTGCTCGGTTACGGGGAATTCCCGACCACCTCTGTGTCGCAGACATTCGGCGTCGTCATCCTGTATTCTGCCTTCGGCAGCAATTTCACGTCCTACGGCACCTTCTCTGACATCCAGTCACCGTATGACCGCGGACGCACCACGACGCACGAGTTCTCGCATTGCTTCAACCTCTACCACATCTGGGGTGACGACAATGGCTCCTGCTCCGGATCTGACAATTGCTCGGATACACCGAACCAGGGTAATGCAACCACGACGTGCTATTCGTTCCCGCACACGGACAACTGCTCGACCTCAAGCCCGGGCATCATGTTCGAAAATTACATGGACTACAGCTACGACAACTGCCTTAACCTTTTCACGGCAGGTCAGTCTGCACGCATGAATGCGGTACTCAGCTCAGCTCCTTACAATGCGCTCGCAACGTCGAACGGCTGCCAGCCGCTGACGACAACGCCGCTCGATGCAGGCATCTCTTCCATCACCACTCCTGCTAACAACGCAACCTATTGCTCGGGAACTTTCACCCCGGTGGTTGTTCTCAAGAATTTCGGAAGCAGCACGCTGACAAGCTGCGTGATCAATTACAAGATCGACAACAATACAGTTCAGACATACAACTGGAGCGGAAGCCTTGCCACTAACGCTACAGCGAACGTTACCCTCTCATCGCAGACGGCAACTAACGGAACGCATACGTTCACGTGCTACACGTCAAGCCCGAACGGCGGAACGGATGGCCAGACCTCCAATGACCAGTCGCAGAATACATTCACGGTCAGCGGAACGGGCCAGAGCCTGCCGTACACGCAGGGATTTGAAAGCACCACCTTTGTTCCCACCGGCTGGACGCTGAACAATCCTGACGGCAGCAATACATGGGCGCGTACAACCACCGCGCATACAAGCGGCAGCGCCTGTGCGTTCATGGACAACTGGAGCTACCAGACCGGTAACGGGCAGATCGACGAGATGACCATGCCGGCACTCAATCTTTCATCGGTGTCCAACCCCGTGATGACCTTCCAGGTAGCCTATACTTACTGGACCGTTCCTTACCAATATTCGGACACGCTGAAGATCTACATCTCTACCGACTGCGGTGCTACATGGACGCAGATCTACAACAAGTACGGCTCGAACCTGCAGACGGCTCCGCCGGTTTCCAGCACAACGTCGCCGTTCACCCCGTCGTCCACGCAATGGAGACTTGAAACCATTTCGCTGCTGCCGTATCAATCTGCAGGAAGCGCAATGATCAAGTTCCGCAACATCAGCGATTACGAAGACGACCTGTACCTGGATGACATCAACATCACGAATACAACGGATGTTCCGACGTTCAACC
>DASTSF010000536.1:0-2585 GCA_035760825.1 Bacteroidia bacterium | reverse complement strand
GAACCAATTGACGGAAAACGCTATTCCTTTTTCCCGTCTTTGCGTAAAATTCATCATCCGTTCCCTGCTGCGACCTGGCACGGAAAAATCAAATTTTCAGTTTCAGTCATTCACTAAAAAGAATCATCATGAAAAATCTCCTACTCTTTTCCTTCGCGGTCGCATTTTTCTTCATTCGCGCTTCCGCCCAAAACGACAACCCGGACAGGCCGAAAACGCTCATCGGCGACGTGCATCTTTTCAAAAACATTCACTGCGATTACGGGATGCTCGATGCAGGCTACCTGCAGGGCTTCATTCACGGAACAATGACGCGCGGCTTCAGCTGGAACGTGAACGGCGTAATGAATAAAAACTGGTCGACCGGCCTGTGGATGGATCTGCAGGAATCACGGCACATCACTCCTTCCCTGCCCGAACTTGCCGTGAAGCCGGATTATGTTTTCGGCGCTTTCGGGTGGAACAATGAGCTGCTGCTCATGCCCAACCGCGTGGTCAACTTCTCCTTCCCGCTGCACGTGGGGATGGGCATTGCCAGCTACAACGACAGGTCCGTTTACACGGCCGTGTATCCTGCGCAATACGGGTATTACGCACAACCGAAAAGCATCGGGAAAGGTTATTACTTCGTGGCGGAGCCCGGAGCGAATATGTTCGTCAATCTTTACAAAAACGTGAGCCTCGCCATTGGCGCGAGCTACCGTTTTGTGTCCGGTTATTCATCCATCGGGGGAAGCGCCGATCTTTCGGGCCTGAACATGCGCGCCACGTTTCGCGTGCGCCTGTACGACGATGCCGGTAATGAAAAAAGCTGAATGCACCAACGGCCACAGCCTCCGGCCCTGATGCAGCAGTAAAATGCCGCGCTTAGCTGCTGCGGCATTTTTTTTTACAGCAGCGAAAACATTTTTTTCAGCAGCGATCTTTTCTGCGTGCTTTCCTGCCGGGGCATTTTGCCATCGGGCGAGATCGTCTCAAACGTGAGGATGGCGTCGAGCGAAGCAAGGTATTCGGTATCATTAATGTGCTCGAGTTTCTGGCGGATGCTCTTTTTGAGCTGTGTGGTGTAAATGTTCATCTGCATAGACATTAAATAAATACTACATTGGTCAGTTGATCTTTTTTTCAAGCTCTTTCAGGCGCAGTTCGAGGGTGGAGATCCGATCGTCGCCGGGCTTTTCGAGATCCTTCGTGATCCGCGCTTCCACGGTCCAGGTTTGCGCGATGTCTGCAGCGTCCACTGCATAAGGATCGTAACCCGCATTATCCGAGATCAGTTCGAACTTGTTTTCACCGAGCGGAGAAACACGCTTGGCCACGATGCTGCCGTCGTGCATGACGAAAATATAAATGTGTCCTTTCCGCAGGTGATCGAGCGATTCAGTATACGAGCCGATCAGCATATCGCCGGGATGAATGCCGGGCAGCATGCTGTCGCCGGTGATCTCGAAAGCGCGGTACGTTTTCCCGTAAAAGCCGGGAAGACGGAACGAAGGGAGCTTCGCGATAAAATCAGGGTCCTGCTGTCCCTGCAGGTAACCCGCCGCTGCTTTTTTATCGACGACGACAATGTTCTCTTCCTCGTCGCCGGCCACCTGCACCACGAGCGGCAGCGCCCCGCCTTTTCTTGCGGCTTCGTCGGTCTGCAGCATTTCACCTTCCCCGTCCATGAGCCACGCCGGACTCACCCTGAATTTCCCGATAATGCCTTTGAAGACATCATACGAGATCCCGTTCTTTTCGCCTTCGATCTGCGATAAAGACGTCTGTGTAATGCCGATCTCATTTGCGAATTCGGTCTGGCTGAGGCCGAGATGCTTCCTGAGAATTTTAATTCGCTGTGCTAGTGTCATTTGATTGATTTATTAGGCAAAGATAATAATTTTTATTTGTAAATATTAATTTAAGCTATATTTTTGTGCTGTGATTGTTGCTTCAACAAGAGCAAATATAGGACAAATTAATAATTCTAAACTTTGGGAGGACCGGAAATGGTTATTTCGAACAGAACGAATGAAACACTTCACATCAGCGCCTTGCTTCAGAAGGCCATGCCCTTTAACGTCCTTAATGGCAACATAATTCCTCCCGCGGACGGAAACATCCTGAACGCATCATCACAAGACGTGGAGAAATCCCTGACGGGTTCTGAACCCCGGAATTCGTCAGGCTCCACGCACTACCTGGCCTGTGAACAGTCCGGCGGCAGCAAAGCCTCCGCATGCCCCGGCAACACAGGCTTCAATGTTGCAGCTGCTTAGCGCCATGGTTTACGCCTGAGTCAAAAGTTTCCCTTTCTGCCTGTGGGAAAGCTGCAACAGCATTTGTCCCCGACCTATTGTTCGTTTCCGCGAGAGGTCGGGGCTTTTGCATTTTTAAAAGTGACGTTGATCGCTCTTTGATTTACTCGAATTGCGCAAGCTGGACCGGGAGCTCCTCATAACGGGGATAGCTGTACATGGGCACACTGAGCATAGCGGGGGCCCCGCCCGTCGCATCATTATCAAGAAACGTAAACACCCCGTTTCTGATCGACGCTTCAAAATTCCAATCCCCGTCATACCCGAAATGGAAGCATTGCCCCG
>DASTSF010000535.1:0-5599 GCA_035760825.1 Bacteroidia bacterium | reverse complement strand
TCCCGTTTTTATACGCTTTCGAGTCTTTCAGGTGTAACGCTTGTTCCTGTCCAATGTGGTCGAAAAATAATAACCCGTCACCCAGGATGATTGGCAAAATGCTTACTCGTATTTCGTCTGCTAATTTTAACCGAATCAAATCTTTGGTAAGCATAGAGCCGCCAACAACCCATACGTTCTTAAATTTTGGTTTTAATCGTTCATTCACAAATTTGTTTAAGTCGCCTGAATAGAATTCAATATTGTGTCTGTTAGTTTGCAGTTTGCGGTTAGTTAAAACGGTTGTCGGTTTGTCGCCGTAAGCCCAGCCGTATTTTTTTGAAAGCTCTAAAGCAAGTTCGTATGTTTTCGATCCCATTACATAGCAGTCTATCGTTTTTAGAAATTCTTCGGGATCTTCACTGTCAACTCCTTTGTCGTATTTGTCAGAAGTTTCAAACCACGAAATGCTATTGTCCTTTCTGGCAATAATTCCATCAAGACTTGAAACCATGTGTATCGTCACGCTAAATTCGTCTTGACTCATTTCTTGCACTTATTTGAGCGGTCGTTTAATTCTGCCTGCAGCATTCTGCAGTTTTGCCTTGGGGGTTTTTATTTCCACTGTCTGCCTATTGGTGCAAAAGTCGTGTTGGCGACTGCTCTATCCTTTGCCATCTAAAAAAAATTGGTCAAAGTAGCGATGCATTAAGTGTCTCATTTCTTTCATCATCATATAACTCTCTTCCGACCGAGCATACATCTCAACGAAAATTGGATGTCCCATTAACTCAAGAGCTTGATGATATTGAGAAATGGCTTTTTGTTTGTCAGACTTGGTTTTTGCTGTTTTTAAAGACCTATAAGTTTCTATTCCAATTTCGTAAAGCCAAGGCATTTCGTCTTTAACTAATGAAATCATCATCAAGAACGATATATTGGGGTCGCCTACTTTCATAGAGATATGGAAAAGCTCGTCCATCATTTTTGGATGAAACCTGCGCCTCCGTTTCATTCCTATCATTTCAGGGTCAAGTCGTTTGTCTATTCTAGAAGGTAAATCTTGAAACATAATTTTTACTTCTTCAAACAACTTTGCGATTGAGGCATCCCCCATTAATTCTTTGGTCTTCTCCTCAACTTTTGGCTGTTTCTTTAGCATTCCCGAAAGTTTGTCACGGAACGTTTTGACTTGTTCCTTGATAATTTCTTCGTCAGGTTCTGAATTTGGTATTCGCCTTACAAGTTGTATTACCAATTTAGTTAAACTGTCCTCATCGTCTGCACAGTTTTGGAATTGAGCAAAAGGTCCGTTGTTTGCTTTATTTAATGGAATACCAACTGCGATACCTAACACAGTCGTGCTTAATTTCCCTTTTGCAACACCTGCTTCATAAAGTATCCAAGGTCTGTCGACGCTATTGTGTGTAAGTAAACAAACTATATCAGATGCTTCGTCAAGTTTTTTCATAATTTCCGGGAACCACTCAACTCCGTATTCAATCCCTTGAGTTCCTTTCTTATCCGAGGAACGAAATGATTTTAATACCCCAGCACTAACACTGCTCAATAGTTTGCTGAATGCCTCTGCAATTTCAGCGTCTTTCGTGTCGTGACTGATGAATACAAGAGGTAACTTACTTTTTGCAACAATTGCTTCCTCAGTCGCTGTCAGTTCTGCTTCACTTTTTTTCTTTTGTGCCATTATTATTTTTTAAATTCCGAAAATGTATGTGTGTCTGTTGTCGCGGGTTGTCGCCAATTTACATATTACCTCAATCATCTCAAATATAGTCATAAGCCTTTCCGCTCCCGGCGGCTTGCAAAACCGGCCAGGCGTAAGATTGACCCGGTAACAAACAGCGGTGAACGTTTCCGGCGGGTAGCTTCGATAACGGTTTATGTCTCTTCAGGGACTCGCGTCCGTAAAAGTCTGGTGCGACACCGTGGCATTTGCTTTCACCGGGAGCGGGCAGCATTGTCCGGGCGTGGTGAAGTCCGTCATTTTACCGGCACAGTTCAGATGGAAAGTCCCGGGGTCCGCACCTCCTCCTGAAAAGTTTTTCACGTTCGGGCTTACTTTCCCACATTAGAGCGTTGGGAACGTACTGCTCGTTCTCTTTCTCGTATTTTCGCTGCGCAATAGTTTAAAAAACGTGTCCGACACCTACAGCCGCCGCCGCATCCGTTCTTCTTCGTTCACGATCGTGATCAGCATCTCGCTGGTGCTCATCATGCTCGGCCTGCTCAGCGTGCTCGTGCTGAAAGCGAAAGAGGTTTCCGATTACGTACGCGAGAACATCAAGATCACCGTTTTCCTCGACCAGGATGCGAAGGACGTCGACATCATCGCGCTGCAGAAATCCATCGATGCGGAACCCTGGCGCAAGTCCACTGAATTCGTTTCCCGCGAGAACGCCGCCAAAAAGCTGCAGAAAGACCTCGGCGAGGATTTCATCAACACGCTCGGCTACAACCCGCTCCAGCCTTCCATCGAGATCTTCCTCAAGGCCGGCTACGCCAATTCCGACAGCATCAGCTGGATCGAGCAGGACCTCCGCGACGACGCGCGCGTGAAGGATGTGCTTTACCAGAAAGACATGGTGAGCGCCGTCAACGAACGTCTCGGCACCATCAGCCTCGTCATCCTCGTGTTCAGTTCGGCGCTGCTCATCGTCGCCGTCGGACTTATCTTCAACACCATCCGCCTCGCCATTTACTCGCAGCGCTTCCTCATCCGCACCATGCAGCTGGTGGGCGCCACGCAGGGCTTCATCCGTTCGCCTTTCGTATGGCGCGGCATCATCAACGGTGTCATCGGCGCGATCATCGCCATCCTCGTCACCACGGGCGTGCTGTTCAGCATCGACAGGCATTTCCGGGAGCTCAACCTCATCCGCTTCGCCGACGTGAACACGCTTGCGGCGCTTTGCGGACTTCAGATCGTTTTCGGCATCATCATCACCTGGATCAGCACGTCGCTTGCCGTGCGCAGGTTCCTCCGCCAGTCGGTGGACGAGCTGTACAGCAACTGACGCGGCCCGGCGCCGGCCCTCCTAAATTTTCCCAAAATCCCCTGCCGCGCCTTCGATTTCCGTCCATTTGGCGATTACATGCTATATTTGCCGTTCAGTCCCGCAAAGGACGCATTCTTACAACCTTGCAGTCATGGCAAAAAAGATCTCGGTGAAAAAAGACGGAACGACTTCTCCCGCATCGCGCGGCAAAGAAGCGGCTCCTGCGGCTTTCGTTTTCGGAAAAGATAATTACATGATCATGCTGGCCGGTGTGGCCGTGCTCGTGATCGGTTACCTTCTCATGATCGGCGGCGGTTCCGATGATCCGAACAAATTCAATCCCGAGATCTTCGACGCGCGACGGGTTACGATCGCTCCTGTTACGTTGCTCATCGGGTTCCTTGTCGTCCTGTACGGCATCATGCGCAAGCCGAAACAGTCTGCAGAATAATTTACGAAGGACGAATTACGACGTACGGATACTGGTTTTGAAATCGTAAATCGCACCTCGTAAACCGTAAATCTTCCCAATGAACCTTTTTCATTCCATTCTCCTCGGCATCATCGAAGGACTTACCGAGTTTGTCCCTGTTTCCTCCACCGGGCACATGGTCATCGTGTCTTCGGCGCTCGGCATCGCGAACCTGGAATTCACGAAAACATTCACGGTTGCCATCCAGCTCGGCGCGATCCTTTCCGTAGTGGTGCTGTACTGGAAAAAATTCATCAACCTCAAAGACATCCGTTTTTACGTCAAGCTGGCGATCGCCGTTATTCCTGCGCTTGTTTTCGGAAAGCTGCTCGCAGACTTCATCGATGAAAAGCTCGGCAATCCCATTTTCATTGCGGGATCGCTGCTGGCGGGCGGGATCGTGCTGCTCTTCGTCGACAACTGGTTTAAGAATCCGCGGATTACGGACGAGAAAGAGATCAGCTACATGAAAGCGTTCTGGATCGGCTGCTGGCAGGTGCTCGCGATTATTTTTCCCGGCATGAGCCGCAGCGCTTCGTCCATCATCGGCGGTATGCAGCAGAAGCTCACACGCGGGGTGGCCGCTGAATTTTCCTTCTTCCTCGCCGTTCCCACGATGTTCGCTGCAACCGGCTACAAGCTGTTCAAGCACGTGAAAACGCAGGGCATGTTCACCGGCGAAGAGATCAAACTGCTGGCCGTCGGAAATATCGTCGCATTTGTCGTCGCGCTTTTTGCGATAAAGGTGTTCATCGATCTCGTGAAACGCTACGGTTTCCGCATGTGGGGCATCTACCGCATCATTCTCGGCGTGGCGGTGCTGGTCATCAATCATTTCTTCCCGCTCACGGTTGTGTGATGACGGAAAAAAAGCCTTTTGATTTTGTTGCAGGTGAAGTGCTGCTCATCGACAAGCTGCAGGGCTGGACGTCGTTCGATGCGGTGAACCGCATCCGCAGCATGATCAAACGTCATCTCAACCTGAAAGTGAAGGTGGGTCACGCCGGTACGCTCGATCCGCTGGCGACGGGACTGCTCATCCTCTGCACGGGAAAATTCACGAAGCGCATCGAGGAATTCCAGGCGCAGGAGAAAGAATACACGGGAACTTTTGTTGTCGGCGCCACTACGCCTTCATTCGATCTCGAGCACGAGGTGAATGAACATTTCCCGGTTGCGCACATTACGGACGAAATGATCCGCGCCGCAACCAAGAAATTTCTCGGCGAAACAGAGCAGGTGCCGCCCATGTTCTCCGCGATAAAAGTGGAAGGCAAACGTGCGTACGAGCTCGCGAGAAAAGGCGAAGGCTCCGTCATTCCCCCGCGGAAGATCACGATCACGGGATTTGAGATCACGGGAATTGAACGCAGCGAAGCCGATGATGCGCCCGTGATCGCTGTTCATTTCCGTGTGTCCTGCTCGAAAGGAACGTACATCCGGTCTCTTGCACGCGATTTCGGCCGTGCGCTGGATTCCGGCGCTTATCTTTCCGCACTGCGCCGCACGCGCATCGGGGAATTCCGCATCGAAGATGCGATGACGATCGACCAGCTGGGACTGAAAGTGATGGGCAGAAGCTGATGGAAGATCCGGGTTGCCAGTATTGGGCCCGGCCGTTCAGTAAAGACAAAGTCCGTAAAGGTTTCACGAAGGTTCAAAAGAATTGTGCGCAGCTTTCAGCACAAAAGAGCGTGTGGCTTTCCGCCGTTAAAATTTAATGGAAACCTGCACCGCAAAATTCACGGGAGGCTGCACATCGGCGGGACGCTGCGTGTATTCGTAGTTGAAGACGTTGTTCACGACGAATGAAACCTTCGCTTCTTTTGAAAGCTGGTACGCCACGCGCATGTCGAACACCCAGTCGCTGCGATGGAAACGGTCGCGGTATTCCTTGATGCCGGGGAGCGCGATCGTCGCTTCTTCGAAGATCTTGTCGATGTTCTCCATGAAGCTGTTGTAACGCATGCTCACGCCGAAGGAGAACTTTTTGTACGTCACTTCGCCGTCGAACTTCGCAATGTTGCGGTAACGGTACTTGAGAATATTCTCGTGCGATGTATTCACCAGCGTGTCTTTCGCAGGATTCCAGCGCAGCGAAACAGGATCCATGTACGTATAGCCGCCGAGC
>DASTSF010000534.1:0-7408 GCA_035760825.1 Bacteroidia bacterium | reverse complement strand
AGAAAAGCCTGGCCGGGGCATTGAAATGCCATTATTTCAAATAAAATACGGTAAAATAACCTGTAATAGTCTGTTTATTAGTCCATTGAAGCTTCAGCAGGTTCAGTCCAAACTAATCGTATTCTTTTTGAAATAAGCCCTGGGTTTTCTTACCTTTGCCCTCCCTTTCCGGGAAGTGCCCGGAGGGTAAAACCAAAATAAAACCAAATGTACCATTACGAAACCGTCTTCATTTTGACTCCCGTTTTGTCTGAAGACCAGGCAAAGGAGGCGGTGGGCAAGTTCCGCAAGATCATCAAGGATCTCGGCGCGAACATCATTCACGAGGAATCCTGGGGCCTGAGAAAGCTGGCTTACCAGATCCAGAAGAAGTCCACCGGTCACTATCATCTTTTCGAGTACACCGCAACGGGTGGAAGCGCTGTTGCTGAACTCGAGCTCGCATTCAAGCGCGATGAGCGCGTGCTGCGTTTCATGACTGTCGGACTCGACAAGCACGGTGTAGCTTACGCGGAGAAACGCCGCAACAAAGCGAAAGCCGCTAAAAAAGAAGCTGCTGCAAAATCAGCAGAAAAAACCGCTTAATTAACTCAACAACGCAAAATCAGTCATGGCTGAGAATTCATCAGAAATCCGCTACCTGAACCCGCCGTCGGTTGAGGTAAAAAAGAAAAAATACTGCCGCTTCAAGAAAGCCGGTATTAAATACATCGATTACAAAGACGCTGACTTCCTTCTGAAGTTCATCAACGAGCAGGGAAAAATTCTTCCCCGCCGTCTCACCGGTACATCCGTGAAATACCAGCGCAAAATGTCGTCCGCCATCAAACGCGCGCGTCACATTGCGATCCTGCCGTACGTAGCCGATCAACTCAAGTAAAACAAGGAGGACATTAACATGGAAGTAATTCTCAAGCAGGATGTCAGGAACCTTGGTTACAAGAACGACATCGTCAAGGTAAAAGATGGTTACGGAAGGAATTTTCTTATTCCCCGCGGACTTGCCATCGTTGCCGATCTAACGGCAAAGAAAGTTCACTCCGAAAACATGCGCCAGAGTGCGCACAAGGAAGCGAAGATCAAAGCGGAAGCTGAAAAGAGCGCTGCAAAGATCCAGGAAATGACCGTGAAGGTCGGTGCGAAAGCCGGCGAGAACGGGAAGATCTTCGGATCCGTTACCGGTGTTCAGCTGGCAGATGCGCTTCGCAAGCTCGGCTTCGAAGTGGAACGCCGCAACATTTCAATTGAAAACGAAGCCAACATCAAAACGCTGGGAACGTACAACGCAAAAGTACGCCTGCACAAAGAAGTTGTCGCCCCGTTCAGGTTCGAAGTGGTCAGCGAGTAAATCTCCACGCAAAAAACGAAAGGCTGTTCAGGAATGGACAGCCTTTTTTTGTGTTCGCCGGTACGCAGATCATTCGTAACGCAGCGCATCGATCGGGTCGAGGCGGGAAGCTTTTGCAGCGGGATAAAAACCGGAAATAAGTCCGACGAGGAAGCAGATCACCAGGCCGAGAAAGATCCACAGCCAGGGCACGACGAATGACGCGCTCATGATGAAGGAAATACCGATGCCGATGATCAGCGCGAGAACGATCCCGAACAACCCGCCGAGCTGGCAGATCACGATCGCTTCGGTGAGGAACTGGTAACGGATGGTGGAGCTCGTTGCGCCGATGGCCTTGCGTATGCCGATCTCGCGCGTACGTTCCGTTACGGAAACGAGCATGATGTTCATCAAACCGATCGCGGCACCGAGCAGCGTGATCACGCCGATGATCGTTGCACCGAGCGTGACGTACTGCAGGTTGTCGATGAGCGTTGCCGCGACGCTGTCGCTTTTCGTGATCTCGAAATTTTCGTCTTCGCCCGGCCGCACTTTGCGGATGATGCGGAACAGTCCTGTCGCTTCGCTGACGGTCGGATCGAGCATCGTGGAATTGCGCGCAAGAACGCTGATGGAAAACGTCATGTCGGGACGGGAAAAATACTGCCGTACATTTTCCAGGGGAAGGAAAGCCACTTTGTCGCCGCCGAAGCCCATCGCGGTCCCTTTCGTTTTCAGTGTACCGATGACAATGTAAGTTCCGGCGCCCACGTTGATCTCTTTTCCCACCGGGTCTTCGTTGTCCGGAAAAAGCGTCGTCACCATGTCGTGCCCGATGATGGCCACGTGCGCCCCGCCCAGGCATTCTTCACGCGAAAAATTCCGGCCTTCCGCCAGCTCGTAGCCGGATGTGGCGAGGTAATTCTCGTCCGTTCCGAACACCTGCACGTTCGGGTTGCTCTTGTTCGATTTATATTTCAGCGTCGCGGTCATCGACGCCATCGTGGAAACGGAAACCGTGGAAGGAAAATCGAAACGGTCCTTGAAATCCATCGCTTCATGGTAGGTGATGTCGCGGAACCGTTTGGGTTTGTGCCCGCGTCGGCCCACGCGTATGCGGAACTCGCGGTTGCGGATCGTGAACGTGTTCGCGCCCATGCTGGCGAAATTGCTGTTCAGCGATCCTTTCATCACGTCGATGGCGGTGAGAATTCCAACCAGTGCACCGATGCCCAGCGCGATGATGAGGATCGTGAGGAACGCACGCAGCATCTGCGCGCGGATCGCGGAAAGCGCTATGCGGATATTTTCGGTGAAGGAAAAGTTCATTGAACCCTGCAAAGGTAGGGGAAAAGCGATGCTCCCGTTTTCGTGTTTCCCGTTTTCCGTTACGGGTTTTGCCTGCCTGCCTGCTTTTTCGGTAAGATTTCTTTCAGCTTCCCGTAATCGATCTTCGAAAAATGGCGCGGGTCGCGGGGAAGACGCGGAAGGAACACGACAGAAGAGAACGGGTATTTCCCAAGGATCAGCTTCTCAACCTCGTTCTCTTTTTCAGGCGCACATTCGATGACGGCGATGATCTTTCCGTCGTGCTGTGCAATGGTTCCCATCGAAACGCCGGGCAGCGTAAGGAACCAGCCTTCCCAGAGGAAAGGGGCGAGCGTTTCACCGTGTTCATCCGTAATGAGCGAGCTGCATCGTCCGCAGAGGAACAGGTTCCCGTTCTCATCGAGAAACCCGGAATCACCGGTGCGGTGCCATACATTTTCACCGATGAAAATCTTGTTCTGTTTTTCCGCTTCGGGATTATCGATGTAATGACGCAGCACGTGCTTCCCGGAAACGACGATCTCGCCCGGCTTCCCGGTGGGAAGTGACGCGCTGTCCAGTTCTTCCTCTGTTCTGAAAGAGCGTATTTTTTCTGTCACCGGCAGAATGCGCACGGTTGTGCCGTGGTACGGTTTTCCCACGCACAATCCTTTTTCCGACTTGTTTTTTTCGCTGATCAGCTCTTCCGCGGAGATCGTGCTGATCGGCTCGGCTTCCGTTGAACCGTAAACAATTTCCACGGATGAACCGGGCAATCCTTTTTTCATGCGCTCCGCCTGGAAAGGAAAAACCGGTGCGCCGCCGGTGAAAAAACGCACGCGTGTTTTCCGGTTGAAGCCGGATGCGGCCATCTGCTCCACGACAAAAGGCGAGGCGACAAAGCGGTTGACATTCGAAGAAATGATCTGCATCCAGATCTTTTCCGTGTCGATCGTTTCGGGTTTGCGCGAATTGAAATCCGCGATGACGGACGTGACGCCCGTGCCGAGATTCAGCAGCAGCACGATCGGGAGGACCGGCATATCCACGTCGGTCGTTTCGGGCCTTATCTTGTCGACCAGCGCCCCGAATTGTGCAGCCAGGAATCCATGCGTGCGGTCGGCGGCTTTGGGAATTCCCGTTGAGCCGGTGGTGAACGTGATGAGCGCGGTATCGGAGGAATGCGTCAGTGCCTGTGGATCCGCAGAAGTCGCCGGTGTGTAACGTGTTCCGAGCCAGACGGGAATTTTTCGCAGCTCCCCGATGAAGAAGGCGAGGGCGCGTAACCGGAACGGGGCGATGAACGCTTTGCATTTTGCGATGCGGCAGCACACCTCCAGCCGTTCCCTGCTCACCCATTCATCGAGAAAAACAGCAACAGCGCCCATGTGAAAAAGCGCGAGCACAGTCCTGTACAGCGGAATGCCTATGGGAACGAAAACCAGCACGCGGTCGCCTTTTCGTATTCCCTTCGAATGAAAATACGCCGCAGTAGCTTTTACGTCCTCAGCGAGTTTGCCGAAAGTCTCGGCGCTTCCGTCGCGATCGATGATGGCGGCTTTCCCGGGAGATCTTTCCGCGCAGGAAAAGAAAAGATCGCAGACATTATCCCTTGTACCCATTTTCTTCTTCCACGATGCGTTTGATGTTGCCGAGGTTGGCTTTGAAAATGTCGTTGATCCTGTATGCCGCGATGTAGGTCTTGAACGTTTCGAAAAATGTCGGCGAATGATGCAGGTAAAAAACGGTGAAGGTGAGGCGGCACGCATTCCCGTTCTTCAGCGGCTCGTAGATCTGTTCGGTGGCGAGACCGTCGGCCATGAGCGGAAATTCTTTCATGTTGTAGATCGTCAGCTGTCGTTTTTTCCCGGGTTCCACCTGCGTCACCTCTTCGTCCCAGCGAATGCCGTTTTCATTTTGCTGCCGGAAGCAGCGCCGGCGCGAACCGGGTGTGCCGTCGGGAAAACTGTCCGCATTCAGCGTGGTGATGTGATCCACGAACACAGACCAGTTGTGCGCGTGTGCCGAATTGCCGAGATAATGGAAAACCGTGTCCGGCGGCGCATTGATCTCGACGCTGTTTACGACAGAACGATAGGGGAAATTTTCCTGTTTTCCGTACGGACTGAAAACCACCGTTAGGGCGGAAGTAAAAAGCAGGAACAATAGAAAACAGGCAAAAAGCCGCGCAGCTTTTTTCATAGCTCTTTCGAATAAAGTTCGTACTCGCGGAAAATTTTCCCGGCGTAGTTTCCGCTCAGCTTCAGCGAATAGTTTTCCGTATACATGAGCGCATGGATCACTGCTTCGTACCCGTTCTGCTTCGCAAAACGCTGCGACAGGTTTCCCAGCACTTCCCCGAGTCCTTTGTAGCGCGGATCGGGATCACGTGCAAGAGTTTTGACGATAAGCCGTTTTTCTTTTTTGTTCAGGTGATCGGGAAAACAGAATGCAACAGCTACCGGGTTTCCTACGGGGTTTTCTGCAATGAAAACAGAACGGGGATCGAGATAAGGTTTTACCGCCGTGTATTTTTTCAGGAATATTTCACGGCTCACGGGGGTGTAAAGGAAATTGCCGGCGAACGACCGTTCGAGGAAAGGGAAGAGCAGCTCCAGCTCATTCTCATACTGTGCGATGTCGATGTTGCGAATGCGGAAGCCGCTGCCGAGGAATTTCTTTTCAATCGCAAGCACTTCTTCCCCGTCGCATTTGAGCGAATGATCGATCGTGGAAACATACTTTGCGGCAACGCCGAACCCGGCATTTTTCCATTGTGCGGGATAGTACGGAAGGTTCACCATTTCCGAAAAAAACAATTCCTGCAGATCTCCCGTGCAGAAACGGTACGTGTCCCATGTCGTTCCGTTCGCCGGTCCGAGCAGGATATGAAACCCTTCTTTTTTTGCAAAAGCCGCTGCGGATTCCAGCAGCAGCAAAGATGCTCCGGCATCATCCACGCATTCGTAATTTCCCGCAATTGCCGTTTTCTTTCCGTTGTACCGGATTCCTGTGTTCGCATAAAGCACAAGGCGGCCGAGCGTTTCATTGTTTTCATTCGTCACTGCAATTCCGGCGGCCGCGAATTCCGGGTTGATGGTGTCACCCGCTTTTTGCAGTGCAAAGAGCGAAGCGGGATAGATCTTCCCCGGCAGGCTGCTGAACAGCGGGTGATCTTCCGAAGGAAAAAAAGTCTGCAGGGCCAGTTTGTTTTTCATGCGACGCTGGTTGAAATGAACAGGTGAGTATAGCGCAGGAAAAACCAAAGCAGGAGAATAGCCGTCGCAGGAACGAAGATATTGTCCAGCCCTTTCCGGCTTACCGCCTCCGCGATCGTTGTGAAAACAGCAATGGTGGCGGCCATGAGGATGCAGGGACCGGGGTGCGAGATCGTCAGTACGCGGACCAGGATGAAGTTCAGCGCCAGCGCGGACATGAAAAATGCAAGCGTACCCGAAACGGTCTTCTTTCCTTCACCGACCTTAAACGGTTTCCATGGTAAATTTTTCCCGGTGATCGCAGCGGCAGGATCACAAAGCGCAAGCGTGAGGATCGGGACAAAGTAGAGCGCAGGTTCGAACCCCTGCGAATATGCATATTGCGCGAAAAGGAAGGTGCCGTAAACAGAAGCCGGGTAGGAAATGCTGCCGTGTGAATCGCGGTCGATGGCGTTGATGGATTTCAGCATGTTCAGCTTCAGGCTCAGTTTGAGAATGACGGCGAAGCCGGCGCAGAGAATGAGCACGTACCAGTGGCTTGTGAAGAAGAAAGGAAAAAGCAGCGTGATGAATCCGGTGGAAATGTGTATGAATTTCCGCGTGTATTCTCCTTTCACTTTAACGATGTGAAAGAGAAATTCCCCGGCGAGGAACAGCGCGAAGAAAATTCCGCCGATGAGGAGAAGATGAAGGATATCCCGGTTCATTTTTTTACATCGAGGTTAAAATGGAGGTAGAAAAATCCCATGTCGCGTTCCGTGAGACGGTCTGAAATTTCTTCCCGGTATTCCAGCGTCCCGGGACATGCCTGGGAAAGTTTCCGCGGCACCATCAGGTTCCAGTAGGCGAATCTCGCGCCCGGCACCGTATTGCGGACAAGGCCTTCGGCAACCTCCCTGGTCACCTGCGGAGAAAGATATTCGAAAATGTTCGAGAGGTTGAATGCGGAAAATTTTCCGAACGTGCGGCATGCATCTTCTGCATATCCGCGGAAAACGTGGAAGCGATCCATCGCATTCCGGATATTTTCGAAATTTTCTTTCCGTGCATAGAAAGGCAAACGCGCTCCGAAATTTCCCGTCATGATATTTTTCAGGAAAAGATTTTCCTGCGCCGCATCCGAGCGCAGCTCATTTTCCGCTTTGGAAAAAATATAATCGGAAACGGAAACGTTCACCTCGCGCATGAACTCGGGGTCGCGCCCGTATTTCCCCATCACGTAACGGCTGAAGAAGATCCGGAAGAACATGCGCCATCTCCACGTGTTCCATGTTGTGCGGTAGAAAATTTCCTGCCCGCCTTTTTCTTTTTCCCTGAAAAGCCCGGCCACATCTTTTTTTGAATGGATGAGCGGAAGCATGCGCGTGCGGAAGTAGCGGAAATAGTTCTCGAATTTTCCCTGCGTGATCACGCCGCGCGCGATGAGAGGGAAATGCGCATCCCACCACGCCGCAGCCTGCGGAGAAAGGAGCGCGCGCAGGGAATCGTATTGCACTTTACGTTCATTGCTTTCTGAAAACCCGAGAAAAGAAAGGAACGAATCATGATCCGC
>DASTSF010000533.1:0-4258 GCA_035760825.1 Bacteroidia bacterium | reverse complement strand
GATGACCACAGGCACTTTCTGCTTAACGAACATTTTCAGCTTTTCATGATCGTGACCGCGATCGATGCCGCCGATGATCAGCGCGAGCGGACCGGGAACATCGCGCAGCGCCAGCCACGTCAGCTCTACCGTCGTGGCGATGGAATGATTGATCCATGCCACGTTGTTGTATACGCCGACGGTCTCGAAGTGATGCGCGTCATCACCCTGAACTTTCAGCCTTGCGCTGAGAAGCTCTGCGTACCGCTGTTCCTGTATCTGCACGCTGCCGTTCATGCCCGTTCCGTTTTTCAGAGCGCCCGTACCGCCGCTTTGAACTGGCGGCCGCGGTCTTCATAATTTTCAAAAAGATCGAAGCTCGCGCATGCGGGCGAAAGAATAACCGTGTCGCCTTTTTTCGCAATGCGGTACGACTGGCTGACGGCTTCCTGCGCCGTCGCCGCTTCGGTGAACACTTCCACCATATTGCCGAACGCCTTGCGGATCTTGGCGTTGTCTTTCCCGAGACAAACGATCGCCTTCACTTTCGCTTTCACAAGCTCGGTGAGCGCAGAATAATCGTTGCCCTTATCCACTCCGCCGACGATCCACACCACGGGAGTGTTGATACTTTCGAGCGCATACCACGTGGAATTGACGTTGGTCGCTTTCGAATCATTGACAAAATCGATATTGTTGATCCGCGCGACGAATTCCATGCGGTGCTCGACATTCTGTACATCCGAAAGCGATTCTCTTATCGCTTCTTTTCTTACTTCGAGCAGGCGCGATGCAATGCCTGCCGCCATTGAGTTGTAGACATTGTGTTTTCCCTGGAGTGCAAGTTCTTCGATGGTCATAGACAGTTGTGTATTATTGATGTTTATTATTAATTCATGTTCATTCAGCCACGCGCCTTCCTCCACTTTTTCCTTAATTGAAAAAGGATAGCTGCGCGCATTTATTTTTCTTTTCACGATTTCCGTTCTCGTAATCTCATCATCGAGGCACCAGATGAATGCGTCTTCCCTGCGCTGGTTCTGCGTGATGCGGAATTTCGAATCCGTGTATTTTCCGAGGTCGTAATCGTAGCGGTCGAGGTGGTCGGGGGTGATGTTGGTCAGCACGGCGATGTCGGCGCGGAAATCGAACATGCCGTCGAGCTGGAAGCTGCTCAGCTCGAGCACGTAGTAATCGTGATTGCCTTCCGCCACCAGCTTCGCGAAGCTCGTTCCCACATTTCCGCCGAGCGCAACGTTCAGTCCTGCTTTCTGCAGGATGTGATGCGTGATGGTCGCCGTGGTCGTCTTCCCGTTGCTTCCCGTGATGCAGATCATCTTCGCGTCCGTATATCTTCCCGCGAATTCGATCTCGGAGATCACCGGGATGCCGAGGCCGTGAATTTTCTTCACCAGCTCGACTTTATCCGGGATGCCGGGACTCTTGATCACTTCATCCGCATCCAGGATCAGTTCTTCCGAATGCTTTTTTTCCTCCCACCTGATCTCATGAAGAGAAAGAACGTTCTTATGCTTTTCGGATATCGCGCCTTTGTCGGAGACAAAAACGTCGAATCCTTTCTGCCGGGCCAGCACAGCTGCTCCTGTCCCGCTTTCACCCGCACCGAGAATGACGATCCTTTTCATCCTTCCTCAGCGCAGCTTTAGCGTGACAATCGCAAACACACCCAGCATGATCGCCACGATCAGGAACCGGAAAACGATCTTCGATTCGTGCAACCCTTTCTTCTGGTAATGATGGTGCAGCGGCGACATCAGGAACAACCTGTGCGCACGTGCGTATTCGATGCCGTGTTTTTTCTTGCGGTATTTGAAAACCGCCACCTGGAGGATGACGGAAATATTTTCCACGAGAAAAATCCCGCAGATGATGGGAATGAGAAGCTCCTTGCGTATCGCGATCGCGAACACCGCGATGATGCCGCCGAGCGCGAGGCTTCCGGTATCGCCCATGAACACCTGCGCGGGAAAAGAATTATACCAGAGGAACCCGACACACGCGCCCACGAATGCCGCGATGAACACCACGAGCTCGCCCGCGTCGGGGATATACATGATGTTGAGGTAATCGGAGAAAATGGTATTACCGGATACATAAGCGAGGATGCCCAGCACGACGCCGATGATCGCCGATGTTCCTGCTGCGAGCCCGTCGATGCCATCCGTCACGTTCGCGCCGTTCGAAACAGCGGTGACGATGAAGATCACGATGGGAATGAAAACGATCCAGGCCCATTTGCGCCCGCCTTCGCCGAACACACCCGTGATGCTTGCGTAATCGAATTCATTGTTCTTCAGGAACGGGATCGTGGTTTTCAGCGAGCAGGTATCGTGCTTCGAATATTCCGGGAAACCGACATCACCGCACGCGTTGTTCAGCTTGCCGGGATCATCGGAAAGGGAAAGCAATTCTTTTTTATCCGTCGAAAGTTTTTCGCGGATGACAACAGAATGGCTGAAATAAAGCGTGCAGCCGACGATCAGCCCTATGCCGATCTGCCCCATCACCTTGAATTTTCCGTGCAGTCCCTGCTTGTCCTTCTTGAAAACTTTAATGTAATCATCGAGAAAACCGATCACGCCCAGCCACACGGTGGAGATGAGCATGAGAATGATGTATACGTTCTGCAGTTTCGCGAACAGCAGCGTGGGAATGAAAATCGCCGAGAGAATGATCAGTCCGCCCATCGTCGGCGTCCCTTCCTTTTCTTTCTGCCCGTGCAGACCGAGATCGCGCACGGTTTCTCCCACCTGCTTTCTCCGCAGGATATTGATGATGCGTTTCCCGAACACGAGCGAGATCAGCAGCGAAATGAAAACAGCACCCGCCGCGCGGAACGAGATGTACCTGAATACACCTGCGCCGGGGACGTCATACATTTTATCGAGCCATGTGAAGAGATAGTACAGCATGTCAGGCGTTGGCTTTGTTCAGGTTTTCTTTTAATATTTCCATATCGTCGAACGGGTGCTTCACCCCGCTGATCTCCTGGTATTTTTCGTGACCTTTTCCCGCAACGAGAATGATGTCGCCGGGCGCGGCGAATGCAACCGCCGTACGTATCGCTTCGCGCCGGTCGGTGATCGCGAGCGTTTTTTTTGCGAGCGGACCTTCCACTCCTTTTTTCATCTGCCCGATAATGGTTTCCGGGTTTTCGGAACGCGGGTTGTCCGACGTAAGGATCACACAATCGCTCAGCTCCGCAGCGATCCGGGCCATCACCGGGCGCTTCGCCGCATCGCGGTCGCCGCCGCATCCGACGATCGTGATCACTTTTTCATTTCCGTTGCGGATATCCTGGATGGTCTTCAGCACATTCTGCAGTGCATCCGGCGTATGTGCGTAATCAACGATGCCGGTTACGCCGTTGTCGTTACGGATATACTGGAACCTTCCTTCCACCGCACCGAGCGTGCTCAGCGTCGTCAGCACATTCATCTTTTCAAAGCCGAGCAGCACCGCGGTGGCGTACACGGCGAGAATGTTGCTGGCATTGAAGCTGCCGATGAGCTTCGTCCAGATATCCGTTCCGTCGATGTTCAGGTGAAGACCGGAAAACTGGTTTTCGAGAATGCGGCATTTGAAATCCGCCATCGTATGCAGCGAAAATGTTTTTTTCACGGCCCTGCTGTTCTGCACCATGACGGAAGCGTTCGCATCGTCTTTATTGACCAGCGCAAACGCGGAAGAAGGAAGCTGGCTGAAAAAACCCTGCTTCGCTTTTATGTATTCGCCGAATGTCTTGTGGTAATCGAGATGATCATGCGTGATGTTCGTGAACACGCCGCCCGCGAATTCGAGCCCGCTGATCCTGTGCTGCACGACACTGTGCGAGCTCACTTCTATAAATGCATACCGGCATCCCGCGTCCACCATTTTCCGCAGCAGCCTGTTCAGCTCCACTGCATCCGGCGTTGTGTGCGTCGCGGAAATTTCTTCGCTGTTCACCTGGTTGCGGACAGTCGTAAGCATTCCTGCTTTTATTCCCATCGCCCGCACGAGGTTGAACAGCAGCGTGACCGTCGTGGTTTTCCCGTTTGTTCCGGTTACACCGACGAGCTTCAGCGAAGAAGAAGGGTTGTCGTAAAAATTCGAAGCGATGGTGCCGAGTGCTTCCGCGCAATCGTTCACTTTGACATACGTGATCTTTTCGTTCAGCTCTTCCGGGAATTTCTCACAAACCACAGCCGCACAACCGAGCGAGATCGCTTTCCCGATGAATTCATGACCATCGACCTGCGTTCCTTTCACCGCGACG
>DASTSF010000532.1:0-7701 GCA_035760825.1 Bacteroidia bacterium | reverse complement strand
CGCCCATTGCCGTATTCCGCGGTACGGGAGAGAACGACGACCTCAACGGCGTCGAACGCCCCGTTGCTTTCGCGCTCACGGCCCAACGTGACGGTGTTGCGGAGGTGGTGCATTCGCTTGCGAAATGGAAGCGACGAAAGCTCGCCTCACTCGGCTGTCCGCCCGGGGAGGGAATCATCACCGACATGCATGCGCTGCGCCCGGATGAAGAGCTGAGCAACATTCACAGCGCGTATGTCGACCAGTGGGACTGGGAAAAAGTGATATGCAGGAAAGACCGCAGCCTGGTGTTTCTCTACGAAACCGTGCAGGACATCTACAGCTGTATACGTGAAACGCAGGAGCTTCTTTCGGAAAAATACTCTGCGCTTCCGGCGTTCCTTCCGCCGCACATTCACGTTGTGCATGCGGAACGCCTGCGTGAGCTGCACCCGGAGCTGTCACCGAAAGAGCGGGAAGATAAAGTCTGCCGCGAAAAAGGCGCCGTGTTCATCATCGGCATAGGCGGAAAGCTGAAAGACGGGAAGGAGCACGATCTCCGTGCGCCCGATTACGACGACTGGAGCACGGCCACCAGTGAAGACCGTTGCGGACTCAACGGCGACATCCTTGTGTGGAACCCGGAGCTGGGGCGCGCGTTCGAGATCTCGTCCATGGGCATACGTGTTGACCGCGAGGCGCTGCTGCACCAGCTCAGGCTGCTCGGCCTGGAAAGGCGGCTGGAACTTCCGTGGCACCGTTCGCTGGTAGAAGGAAAACTGCCGCTGACGATCGGCGGCGGGATCGGCCAGTCGCGCCTGTGTATGCTGCTGCTGCGTAAAAAACACATCGGTGAAGTGCAGCCCGGGCTCTGGCCCGACACCGTGATCGAACAATGCAAAGCGAAAAACATACCGCTCCTCTGAACGAAAAATGAAATCAAGGCATTCTCATCGCGGCTATTATTTTTTCTGCAGGCTGAAACAACCTGCCGGGTGAGCATTGCTTTTGTCCAACCAGACGTCCCGGTATTTGCCGGGACGTTTTTATTTCAGAAAACATGAGACCACTTCGTATTTCTATTCCCGCAAGGGAAAATTCATTTCATCATCACGCTGCGCGCCGGTATTTCGGCGAAGACGCGGTGATGCTTCACACAGGCGACATGCGCAGCGCGATCGCGCGGGCGGAAGAAAATCTCTCCGACTACACTTTGCTCGCCTGCTCGAACACCGTCGCCGGACATTTTTACGAGACCTACCGTCTTATTTACGAAAGCAAGCTGCATATCCTCGATGAAGTGGAATGGCCGGTCTCGCTTTGCCTCGCGGCAAAACCCGGTGTTTCTCTCGCGGAGATCAGGACCGCCGCATCACATCCGTACGCGTTGATGCAGGCGGAAAAAACGCTTCTGCGTAAAAAGATCACCGGGCGGAAAAACACGGCAGATACCGTTGAAGCCGCGAGGATCGTCAGCAGGAATTCGGCCGGTACGCTTGCGTGTGTATGCGCAGCGGATGTGGCGGAAAGATCCGGTCTGCAGATCCTGCTTGAAAATGTGCAGGAACACAGGAATAACCGGACGCGGTTTTTCATTGCCGGAAAAGGAGAAGGATTGCACGATCATCCCGATAAGCTGATCGTCGCGGCGGATGCAGAACGGCTCGAACGGCCCTTTCACAATGCAATCTCTGTTCACCGGGTTTTTCCCGCGAAGCAAAAAGACATTCCTGTGTTCGCCGAGCTGGTGCGGGAAGACGGGTGGAAAATGATTCCCGGCGGGTTGCACGTGCTCGGGAAAATATGCTCGGCGGGGAAAAGAACCAATCATAAACCTATTCACATTTCATTATGAAAAACAAGACAGAAAAAATTCTCATCGCAGGTCCGTGCAGCGCAGAGTCCGCGGAACAGATGCTGCAATCGGCAGCGATGCTTTCACTCATTTCATCGCACGGAATCCTTCGCGCCGGCTGCTGGAAACCGCGCACATCGCCGGGCGGATTTTCCGGCTACGGCGAAGAAGCCCTGCGCTGGCTGAAAGACGCCGCGGATGCTTATGCGCTTCCCTGGATCACGGAAGCAGGAACAGCGGCGCATGCCGAGAAGATCCTCCGCGCGGGCGGAACGCAATTGTGGATCGGTGCGCGCACGACAGGCGATCCGTTCGCTGTCTCTGAAATTGCCATCGCGATGGAAGGAACCGGCGCAGGTGTGTGGATCAAAAATCCTCCGCAGCCGGATGTGAAGCTGTGGGCCGGCGCTGCAGAACGTTTTCTCCGGAGAGCTGTCCCCGTGCACGGCTTCATTCACCGCGGGTACAAAACGTGGCCGCAGACGGAATGGCGCAACGCGCCGCACTGGAATGTGCAGGAAGAATTGCGAACGATTTTTCCCGGCGCGCGCATTATTTCCGATCCAAGCCACATGACCGGGCAAAGCGGGCGAGTGGCTGCGGCCGGACTGACAGCGCTGCAGCTCGGCGCAGACGGGCTGATGGTGGAAATGCATCCGCACCCGGAAAATGCAATGACTGACCGCGGGCAGCAATTATCGCCGGGCGAACTGCTGGAGCTGAAATGTGCAATGGAAAAAACGGGGAAAGCAGGGGAGATCGGGAAGCTTCGCACGCAGATCGACGAGCTGGACGAAATGCTGTGGGCGATCCTGGGCGAACGGATGCGCATGGCGGAAAAGATCGGTGCGCAGAAGCATTCGGTCGGGATGGAGGTGCTGCAGGAAAAACGCAGGGCGGAAGTGAAAAGCAGTTTCCGGAAAAACGGTCACCGGTGCGGCCTTACACCAGCCGAATCGGGTGCCCTGTTCGAATGGCTGCACGCAGTTTCCGTGCGGAAGCAAAATGATGTCACACGCATTCCCGAAAAAAGTCACGCATGAAAAAACAGGTCCGGAAGAACCTGCTGCGTTTTTCCAAACGCGGATTTCCCGTTCAGCCGCTGAAGGCTCTTTACGAAGAAGAGGTCAAGACAGACACGGTTTCGAAAAACAGCAGGGAAAATGAAGCCGCCAAAGCAGCGGAAAAAGACGAAGCGCGAAAAGAGCCGCCGTGAAAATTCCTGCGACTATCTTTGCGCGCATGCAGCAGGTTGATTACCTCATCACGGGGCAGGGAATTTCCGGCAGCGTTCTTGCCATGGAGCTGCTTTCGCGCGGGAGATCCGTTGCGATCATCGACTCACCGGAATTTTCCCGGAGCTCGCACGTGGCCGCCGGTGCATTCAACCCGTTCAATTTCCGGACGATGCAGAACAACTGGAAAGCGGATGCGCTTGCACCGCTTGTCCGTGATTTTTACCGGAAATGCGAACAAACGCTCGGTGCGGAATTTTTTCATGAACGGAAGATCTTCAAGATACTTACCGGTGAAAATGAAAAACGCCAGTGGGAAAACGCCTGCCGTGAAAAGCCCGGGCTGTTCGCCGATCCGCTGATCCGGGAGAATCCGTTTGCTTCGGTCATCGATGCGCCTTACGGGATGGGTGTGGTGAATGAAGCGGGCAACATCAGCACGGGAATTTTTCTTGACAGCGTAAAAGAAAACGTGCGTGCAGCAGGAAATTATTTCACTGAAAAATTCGAATTCGGGCTGCTGCATGTTTCGGAAAATGAAATAGTATACGCGGATACTATTCGCGCAAAACACATTGTTTTCTGCATGGGATTTCCCGGGAAAGACAACCCGTTCTTCCCGTCGCTGCCGTTGCGTGCAGTGAAAGGACAGACCATCCATGTGCATATTCCCGGGCTGAATTGCGGCGAGATCATCAACCGGGGAGTTTATCTCCTGCCGCTTGAAAAAGAATATTTCGTGTGCGGCGCCACTTTCGAGAACGACCGCGCCGATGAAATTCCCGATGAAGCGGGAAAGCAGTTTCTCCTGTCGCGCCTTGAAAATTTTATCCGCGTACCGTTGCGTGTGGAATCGGTTTTCGCCGGTGTCCGCCCAGCCGTAAAGGATCGCCGTCCCCTCGCAGGAACCGCGCAGGGAAAAAAGAACGTCGCCGTGTTCAACGGCATGGGAAGCAAAGCTGTTTTTCTTTCGCCCTGGCTGGCGAAATGCCTCGCGGATCATTTCGAAAAAGGAGATGCATTGCCCGTGGAAGTGGACGTGAACCGTTTTGTTACCCGTTGAATTTCCGGGGTATATTTTGCAGGAACGTGTGAAAAAACAGGAGGTGTCCGCACGTCTTTTTTGCTGAAAGTGAGAGAATTGAATGGATCTTCGCGAATTTTCAGGACTTGAAAACGAAAAAATTTGTCCGCGGAAAAATGTCCTGTTTTTCGGAAGTTTATAATGGAAAACATAAAACCGGGCTCATGTATGAACACGGGTATAATGAAGATTCAATCCACCTTCACCGCAAAATGCGTGAGCAGGAAGAAGAGGTGCGTCGCCGGTCGGACATAAAAAAAGATGAGAAACCATCAGCGCTAACGGTCAGCAAGGAAGACGACAATTCCGAAAAGGAAGCGGAGTCCATTGCGCAAAAAGTGTCTGCCGGGCAAAAACCGAATTTCAGTATAACAGCTCCGCCATCTGGTTCTGTGCAGGCGAAAGGAGCGGCAATTGAACCCGATGAAGGCTTTCAGTCATTGCTCGGTGGTTCCAAAGGTGACGGGCGGCCCATGGATGATTCTGTGATGGCGGAAATGCAGACGAAAATGGGAACGGATTTCAGCGGGGTGAAGATCCACACGGGCATGAATGCCCATGATATGAGCGAGAGCATCAACGCGAAGGCATTCACACACGGTCAGGACATTTATTTCAGGAATGGGAACTATAACCCGCAGACGACGGAGGGAAAAGCGCTGCTGGCGCACGAGCTGGTGCATACGAGGCAGGAGAAAGTCGGCGAGGGCAATTCAATCATACATAGGCAAAGAGATCAGTTGACAGAAGTGAAAGCAGTAAAAAGCGAAGTGGTGGATTTAGCTGCAAGTGGCGTCAAAGGTCAATGGACGCAGGTTAAAAACAGATTCAAGGACAGAAATAAAGCTGTTAGTGATGGAAATGCAATTAAGGAATGGAGAAAAGGAAATGAAGCGGCAATGGATAATCTCATGGGGACCCTAAGATGGGCGTCGTTAAAGGCAGACCTGGATAATGCAAAAGAGGATGGAACGGAGGTTAAATTGCCTGCAGATAATTATGAATCGCTATTGACAGCCGAACAGGCGGATGCGGATGCGCTTAAAGGTAATCTTGCAAAGGGCACTAAGAGTGCCGTAATATCGTTTATCAATGTTTTAAGGAAGTACGTTTCACTCAGAGCCTCTCTTTCTTCCAAAGAGCAGTTTTTTCATCAGTATGATTCGTATTTTGTAAATCCAGATGTGATTAAGATTCTCAACGCCGAAACCCCGGCAGGGTTGTTTACCTCGGCCCAGCTTAAGGCAGAATGTGGTGCGGAGTCTTTGGATCTGACAGGACCGGCCACTGCCGGAAATTACATTGGAATAGCAGGATTGGGTCCGGACGCCCAGACTGCCGGTATATCGTGGGCAAAAAGCAAAGCAGGGGTCAATATTCCCACAACTATTAAAAGCGGAAATTCAATGATTGACGCGAGACTTGATCCACAAACTGCAATTGAAACCCAGGCAGCAGTTTTAGGATCCGTGTTAGATGAAGTAACAAAACTTCTTGGCACAAGAATGCCGAAGGATGATATGGAAAAAAGAAAACTAGTTTGGGCGCGTTATAACACCAGGAGACAAACATTTGTGGATGCGGTTAATGCGGCAGAAACAAAACTTGGCACTACAGATCCTGTTACTTTCGACCTTTTAACGACATTACCCCCTGCTACCCAAAAATATATTCCTGCTATTATAAAAAGACTATGATTCGCACGATCTGCATTATTGCTGTTTTCCTCGCCGCATGTACCGGGAGCCACCAGCCGGGTCAATGGAATAAAAAAGATCTGCTAAAGCATTTTGGATTTGACTGCGCTCGGGCAAGCGAAAGCTCGAGGGAATGCGATACATCCTGTTACGATTTCCATTTTGTGCAGCTTGCAAAAAGCGATACGGAATATCTTTTCCTTAGGGGTGAATTCTGCAGCGGAAGCGGTTATGGTCACCCGGATGCCTATCTCTGCATGGTGTCTCCCCAGCAAAAAATTATCAGGCGATTCAATGCGGTGGACAGCATTTTCGTGTATGGCTCGTCTACAGCCGGGCACCGGGATATAGGCGTGACAAAGAGGTTGTATTTTTCCGGCCATCCCAACGGTAGCGCAGAGGTGAGGTATGAATGGGACGGCGGGAAATATCAGCCCCGGACAATAGAGCGGGTTAACGGCATAAAAAAAGACCTCGACATTCTGTGCCTGTTTTTGATCGGGAATGAAATATGCGGATGGGAGCAATTGGACAGCTCGCTCCATCCTGGTTCATCAACAGACAGTTTCTATCCTGAATATTTTCAGGAATACCGCTTTCCGGACAATAAAAAAAATGACTCGGGAAAGATCATTTTGAGTTATCATGACACGGATTTGTTTCGCTGCCAGACTTGGATCATTCATTATGAAGACGGCAAATACGCGCTTGTTCAGTCGTTCAGAGACCAACTGCTTTCACCTGCGGGAGAATATGGAGCGGATTCTCTTTACATCAGGTATAACAGTCCGATGGACTCACTGGAAAACGCTGGTGCTCTTTACCTGTTGAAAGATGGCGCATACATCCCTTCTGCACCTGTAAAAGACCCAAGGTTTTACGGGGATGATTTTGATGAATCCAAATAGCTTGCAATTTTTCGCCTTGCTCCGCTTTGCGATCGACCGGAGATAAGTAGTTTTTTGTCATTTTGACAAGTTCTCTTATGACTGTAGCCTGATTATTGTTGATCCGCCATTTCGGAATAACTCCCTAAACAGATTCAGCTAAACAGCCATTTGCCAATTCGTCCTGCCCCGGTATTAATTGCGCCGTTCGTCTGTGGAATTTCGGGCTAACTTGCATCTGGTATTCAAACATCAGCTGAATCTTATGAATAATCCTCCTGCTTCCGGCGGTTCTTCACGCCTTCCCCGCCTGATCGTCACCAGCGTTTTTGCATTGGCCATCGTGCTGGCCCGCTACTTTTCCGGTCATACCGCCCAGGCCGAACCCATGCTCATCATCGGCAAGGGCAGCTCCTACGAAAAAGAATGGAACCGCGTGGATTCGCTCGCCGACAAGGGACTTTACCGTTCCGCGCTCGACCTGACGAACCAGATTTACGACCGGGCCAAAAAAGAAAACAACAGCGGGCAGGTCGTCAAGGCGCTCATTCACCGGTTCAAATTCTCGCAGCAGTTCCAGGAGAACAGCGAAGATTTTGCTATTTACGACCTGCGCAACGAGCTGAAAACGGCGAAATTCCCGCTCAGCCCCGTGCTGCATTCCATGCTCGGCGATCTTTACTGGCAATATTACCAGCGCAACAGCTGGAAGTTTTCGCAACGCACACAGACGTCCGGATTCCAGAACGACAGCATCAACACGTGGGACCTCAATCACCTCGTCAGTGAAGCGATCAAAAACTACAACGCATCGATCGTCCCGGTCGACAGCCTCTTCCGCACCGACGAAGGCATTTACGCCGATGTGCTCACGAAAGGCAACGCGGAAAAAGACCTCCGCCCCACGCTGTATGATTTCCTCGCGCAGCGGGCCGTTGCTTTTTTCACTGCAGCTTCACCGGCC
>DASTSF010000531.1:0-5343 GCA_035760825.1 Bacteroidia bacterium | reverse complement strand
AACTTCCTCCGTGTGCTTTGTGAAAACACTTGGTGCGCTTTGTGGTTAAAAAAAGAATTCTCGCCAGGACGTAAAATATTTTCATCGCTTCACCACGAAGAGCTTCCTCCGTGCGCTTTGTGAAAACACTTGGTGCGCTTTGTGGTTAAAAAAGAATCCTCGCCAGGACGCAAAATATTTTCATCGCTTTTACCACGGAGAACACAAAGCTCTGCACGAAGGTCTCGGAGAACTTCCTCCGTGTGCTTTGTGAAAACACTTGGTGCGCTTTGTGGTTAAAAAAAGAATTCTCGCCAGGACGTAAAATATTTTCATCGCTTCACCACGGAGAACACAAAGCTCTGCACGAAGATCTCGGAGAACTTCCTCCGTGCGCTTTGTGAAAACACTTGGTGCGCTTTGTGGTTAAAAAAAGAAGAATCCTCGCCAGGACGCGAAAGAATTTACTGCCGGGTTTTTGTAAAAAAGTTCAGACAAAAAACGCCGGAACACGATTGTCCGGCGTTTCGTTTTGCAAATTATAACCCCGCTTATCAATTCTGCACCTGCAGCGAGCTGATGTAATCTTCGAGGTGCTCCACGATATTGTCGTAGCTGAACTGCGCCAGCGGCGTCGGGTTCACGTTGTGGAACTCGGGGTTGTTGTTCTTGCGCAGCGTGTAGATGTTCTGCTTTCCTTCCTCGAACCTGCCGATCGGGTCGATCGTCATCGTAAGGATCTGGTAATCGTAATTCTTCGCCAGCTCGTACAGCATGTCGAAGTTCTCCCCGAGACCCGCGACTTCGTCGATCGTCATGAAGCGCACGCCGCGTTTGATCTTGCGGTCCTTTCCGCTGAGGCGGTCGCTGTCGATGATGGAAAGACGTGCGATACAGAGCAGCGCGAGCATCGTGTAGTTCTGCCCGTTCGACCCCGGCGCGTCCTCGCCTTTCGGTGTTTTCAGTGAAATGGAAAGGTCGAAGTACGATTTCGGGTTCGTGAGCTTGCGGATGTCGGGCTTCACGTTCTTGCCGTCGCTGTGCTCGAGGAACGCCTTGAGGATGATCGCGTCGGCGCCTTCGTTCTCCGTTTCGAACATTTTGAAAAGGCCCACATTCTGCGCTTTCGCCGCGATGTTCTTGTTGAGGCTGCGGATCCAGTTGATCGGGTAGCCTTTCGACGGTTCGAAATTGATCTCGGCGTAGTGACCGCCCGAAATTTTGTTCTGGCGGAAAAACTCGCGCATGTCGTCGATGCGGTCGCGGTACTCGCTGTACACTTCCTCGATCTTCGAGAAGATGCCGTTGATGATCTTCAGCTTGTGGTCGTTGATCTCGTTCATCTTCTGGTTGATGATGCGCAGGTGCTCTTCCACGTCGTTCGAAAGGTCTTCTTCCACTTTCGCGGGATCCTGGATGATCTTCGGCAGCATCACTTCGGCCAGCGTCTGGAAATCGTATTTGTGATCACCTTTCAGGCGCTCGTCATCGATGTTGAACTTGTCGTCTTTGAGGATGGCTTCGAAGTTCGACTCGTACGCTTTCTGCGTGGTGATCACGGTGACTTTCGCCTTGTTCACCTGCGATTCTTCCACCTGTTCGGTCAGTTCGTCCGGCCTGAACTCGCCAATAACCTCCGTATATTTTTTGTGCGCTTCGTTGAAACGCGTATCGAGCGAAGGCATCTGCTCCATCAGGCCGATGAGGCGCTGCTCGAGCGAACCCTGTTTGCGGGAAATTTCCTGCAGGCGCTGCGTGAACGCGTTGTACAGCATCTTCGTGCTCGAACCGTGCTCTTTTTCGATCGCGCGGATCTCCTGGTTCACTTTCGCCTGGCTCTGCTCGCCTTCGGAAGCGCGGAGATATGTCGTCACATCTTTCTGCCAGTCGCTGAACCGCTCTTCGAGCGCTTTGCGTTCCTGGCGGAAATTCTTCAGCTCGCGTTCCTTGTCCGGCATCTGCGTAAGATCGAGCTGGCGGATCTGTCCTTCGAGGGAAATAAGTCCGCCCTGCGAGTTCGAGATGATGTCGTCGGCTTCGCGTAATTTCTGCAGCGCATCTTCCCAGTTCTTTTTCGCCTCTTCGTACTGTAGGCGCATGTTGTTCTGCGGGTTCGTGAAAAGATCCATCGTGCTCTCAAAATCCTCTTTCGTCATCAGCATCGTTTCGTCCGGAACGAATTTCACGAGCTCTTCGCGGCGAAGGAAAATTTCAGAAAGCTGCTGGTTGAATCCCGCTTCCACGAGCAGCTCGCGGAGACGGCGGTGCTTGTCGCGTTCCGCGGTTAGCTTTTCCAGCTCTTTGCCGATCGTGTCGCCGTATTTTTTCAGCTCCTGCTCGATCGTTTTCGGGTTGTTGAACAGCTGCCGTGAAACGAAGGGAACATATTCCATCACTCCGCCGAAATCCACCCAGAAGCCATTTGCGTCTTTATCGACCGGCTTGACGTTCCTGTAAATGCTTTCAGGATCGGGAACGAAACGAACGCCTTCTTTTCCTTCCGGCTTTTTCGTGCTAAGCGCCTTGAAATGCATCAGCACGGATTCTTCCTCTTTTGAAAGTTTTCCAGCATTCTTGATCGCCCACTGGACAACAGAATCTTTGTTCTCGCCGTCGAACAGCGGCAATACCTGCTCGAGCCTGAAAATTTCCGCATCGAGCTGGTCCATTAACCCGTCATATTCGGCCTGCGCAAGGCGATGATCCTGCGCCCATGTCGATTCGGCAAATTCCGCGTAAATGCGGTGGCCCGAAAGGAAATTCTCGAACTCCTCGAGACGCTGCTTGTCGCGCGCCACTTTATCCTGCTTTGTGAACTGCTCACGCACGGCGTCCACCGTTTTGTACATGCGCAGCCAGCCTTCCACCGATTTCACACGCGACCATTTCGCGCTGGCCTCGTCGTATTCGGATTGCGCGATCGAATACGCTTTGTCATACGACGCGCGGTTCTTCTCGGCGAATTCGCGCTGCTTCTTCTTCGATTCCAACTCGGCGAGCAAACGTTCGCGCTCACCGACAATGGAATCCAGCTCCCGTTCCACGGCGTCCGAATTCAGCTCGTTCACCCGCTGCTCGAGCATGATCTGCTGCAGGTTCACGTAAGCCGTTTCTTTCTGCGTGCGGATAAGGTCGCGGCCCACGACGTCCTTCTGCTGGAACGCCCAGCCGGTTTCGAGGAACAGCGCACGGTGCAGCGCTTTGTCGCGTTTCTTTTTGTCTTCGAGCAGTGCGAGCAGTCGGTCTTTTTTCAGCTTCACCGTTTCGTATACGCGTGAACGGCGCTTGTATTCTTCGTGCGCCTCCTCGATCTCCTTCTTGCGTTTTTCGTATTCCTTGTTCTGGTCGTCATCATTGGAGAAAAGGAAGTTCTTCAGGTCTTCCGATTTCGCACCGATACCTTTTCCGCGCGAGAACGACTGGATGATCTGCGCGAATGTTTTCAGCTTTTTCTCGTCGTGGCTGAGATCGAGGGAAAGGATCTGGTTGTTGAACAGCACACGGTGAAATTCCGACGTGCGGTTGTTGAAATGACGAAGGTTGAGCCCGCGTTTTTCCAGCACTTCCTTCATCTTGTCGATGGAAAGGATCTGGTTGTTCACGAGGAAATCGCGGTACAGCAGGAACTTGTCCATCGGGTCGAGGTTGTTCTCGCTTTCCGAACCGAAGTCGAATCCTTTCTGCACGATGAACGGGTAGATCGAGCGGGAGTTCGTCTGCACATGCGTACCGACGACGATGTATTTTCCTTTATCGATCTCGATGTTCGCAAATGCGTACGCCAGGTTTCCCTGTTCACCGCCCTGCTTGAGGACGATGCCCTCCACGGTACGTTTTTCCGTCGTCATGACGTCCGTCCCGGATTCCCAGAATTCCTTTTTCGCCACGAAGATCAGCTGGAGAAGATCGGCGATCACCGATTTCCCGGAACCCGATCCGCCGGTAAAGTCGGTACGCAGCGGGTGAAGCAGGTAGTCGCAGTTGTTGTGATAGATCACTCCGACTGTCGACAGCGAATAGATGCGAGGATATTGTTTCATGATTTCTGTTGGATCGTTTTGTCAGGCTGAATGGCGAAGCTTAACGGATGCAGGGGTCAGTCGTTGTCTCCGCCTTCTTCGACGGGATAAAGTCCGCCGGTGGTTTCCGACATCGTGTTGGTTTCATCGATGAGGCGGTCGATGTTGTGAATTTCGTACGAGTACATCGTGAACAGGCGATCGATGGACGGCATGATCTCGAAAAGGTCCTTGTTGCGCGGATCGTAATGGATCCACCCGAGGCGTTCGAACTGCTGCAGCGCGTTGCGCACCCATTCGTCGATCGTGTTCTCGTCGATCTCCGTCGCTTCTTTTTCACGGCGTTTCGCGAAGAGGTTGTAGATGTAGTTCTTGTACTCTTCGTTGCTTTTGATGAGCTGGATGAGATCGGGAACGTAGATGTCGTTGATGAAATACTTGTCGATGCGGTGGATCTTCAGCAGGAGGATCCCCAGCAGGGTGTATTCCGGCGACAGCTTTTTCGCGCGGGTCTTCACGATGCCGCGGCTTTCGTCGTCGATCTCGAGATAGTAATAGCGGTTATAATCCGTTCCTTTCGAAGCGAGGTTCACCCGGAAAAGGCTGCGGTAATAATTCCGGATCTCGTCTTCATACTTTTCGATGAAGTTGTACAGCTCCACCTGGTGCGGGTAGTTCTGTATATGCTGCCCGCTTTTCAGCGAGAAGTCGAGATCAGCGAAAAGATTTTCGGCTTCGTCCGTTTCTAGGAAGCCGTATTTTTTAGTTGCATCTTCCATATTCCGATGTTGGGTTGTTTGGGATCCAGTACAAATTCTTCACGCACGGTGACTTCCACGCCTTCCATTTTCGAGAATTCCTTGAGCACGAGCGTCGCTTCCTTGATCGCGGCTTCGTAGTCGTTGTCCTTCTGCATGATCTGGTAGTAGTAATCGCCGAAATTGACTTTCTTTTTCTTCTTCAGCTCTTCCGAAATTTTGGTGAACCACTGTTCGACGCGCTTGTCGCGCTCGATCTGCCGGCGGCGCACCTCGGCCTGGAGCGCAAGGTCGTCGCGATCGAATTCAGGATTGGCGACCTGCACCGGCGGCGGTTCCAGCAGCTGCATGTAGTCGATCGTGAGCAGGCGCGAGCGGTCGATGAGCAGGTCTTTCTCGCGGATATTGTCCGGGAGGAAAACTTCCACGTCGTGCACTTTGCGGTCCTTGAGTTTTTTCGTGCGGCCGAATTTGCTGCGCGAATTTTTCAGCAGGTAAACGAGGAACGATTCTATCTTGCGGTCGAACTCGCGCTTTTCGAAATCGTTGTAGAGCTTGTTGATCTTCGGCTTGATGCGGTCAATCGT
>DASTSF010000530.1:0-5853 GCA_035760825.1 Bacteroidia bacterium | reverse complement strand
CCCGCTGCTGATGGACATTCTTTCGCAAAAGAAAGATCTCGTCAGCGTGATCATTTTCTCCTCCACGAAACAGAACGTGAAGAACATGGAGAAAGAGCTCAAGAAGCTGGGTCTTTCCGTGGCGGCCATCCATTCCGATCTCGAGCAGAACGAACGCGAGGAAGTGCTGCGCATGTTCAGGAGCAGGAATATCCGCGTGCTCGTCGCCACCGACGTGCTTTCCCGCGGCATCGATATCGAGAACATTTCAATGGTCGTGAATTTCGATGTTCCCGCCGACGGCGAAGATTACGTCCACCGCGTGGGACGTACCGCGCGTGCGGAATCCACCGGCGAAGCGATCACGTTCATTTCTCCCGACGATATGCGCAAGTTCGGCCGGATCGAAAAGCTGATCGGCTACGAAGTGGAAAAAGGCCCTGTACCTGCCGAGCTCGGTGAAACGCCGGCTTATTCAGCGAATGCGCCTTCCTCCGGCAAGCGTGGCAATAAAGGCAAAGGCAATTCCGGGAAGAAACGTTTCGGGAACAACAGGTCTTCGCATTCTCCTTCAAAACCCCGATGAGCACTTCACGGAAAATAATCATCTCCGGAATTTCCCTTCTTCTCATTGGCGCTGCTGTTTTTGCGGTGCTGAAATTCCTTTCGGGGTCTTCCGGCGCCCACCTGAAAGTCATTCCTTCCGACGCAGCGGCTGTCCTGAAAATAAACACCACGCAGCTGGCGCTTAAAGCGGATATTCCCTCGCTGATGAAGCTGCCTGCGTTCAGTTCTCCGGGCAGCAACGGCAGTCCGCTCGGCCGGATGATCTCTGATCCGATGTCCACCGGGCTGAACCCGGTTGCGGATGTGTACGGCTTCCTCGCGAAGAACGGGCAGAACACGGTTTCCGCTCTTGTCTTCAGCGTGCGCGACGCCGGAGATCTTTCCACGTTCATCAGATCGTTGTCCGTCACGGATGTTTATTCAAAAGAGGACGATGTCTGGTTCGCTGATTTCAACCAGCAGCGCTGCATCGCCTGGACCGATGACGCGGGCATGATCGTTTCCACGGATGGCGGCGATATTCACGCGTACTGCAAAAAGCTCCTGGAGGAAGGAGAAGAACAGTCGATCATCCGCAACAAAGCGTTTGCTTCTTTCAACGACAAAACGTTCGATGCCGGCATCTGGCTCGACAATCATGCGCTGTCCACGATGAACACGGCCGCTTCTGCACTGGGAATGATGGGAATCGGCGAAGGAACAGGTGAAGTGCTGCTTTCGTTCGAAGATGAAGGAATAAAAGCGACATACAGTTCGGATGGAAGCTATGACAAAAACCGGCTGCTGAAATCCGGCGGCTTTTCGGACAAAAAAACAGAAGTTATTGCTCCTTCCGATCCGGTCGTAATGCTCGGTCTTGTCGCGGATATCGCGGCGCTCATGAAATCGCTGAAGTCGGACAACAACATGAATGGCAACATCACCGGGATGGAAGATCTCCTGGGCATAAATGATGCGGACATTCAAAAGCTGGCCACAGGTGAAATTTCCGTTGCGTTCACGGGTTTCAGGGATATTTCGGTGTATGATCCGCGTGTTTCCGCCGAAGTGAAAAAAAATATCGCGCAGTCGAAAGGTGCTGAAACCGCCGGCGACTATGCGCTGCTTGTCCCGATGGTGTATATCGATCTCGGCGTCACGGACGATTCGCTCGCCAATTCCGTGCTGGACCGGACCGGGATGGACCGGACCGGACGATTTTATGCGGCGCCCGGCATTAATTTCATCGTGTACGCGGGCGCGAAGAACGGTCACCTGCTCATTACAAACGATTACTACGCGGAAGATTCGCTGGTGCATACGGGTACGCTGAACGGAAAAATTTCCCCCGGCTGGAGCTCCGTCACCTCGTCGAACAGCTTTTTCGCGCTTGCTGATCTCGACCAGTCGCATTTTTCACCGCAGCTGGATTCCGCGCTCGCAGATAATTTCGGGGCGCAGGAGCTGGATTTTTATTTCACGGTGATGAAGCCTTTCCGGGACGCATCGCTGTGCAGCACAGGGAAAGGATCCACGCTGACGATCAGCGTCGGACCGGGAAGCGGCAACAGCCTTTTCCGTCTCCTCTCCTATTACGGCACACTGGCAGGCAAATGAAATTCGAGCTGAACAACGTTCTTCCGCGACCTCTTTCGGACACGCCGCTTTCCGACGAAAGCTGCTGGAAAAAAAGAGCGGTTATCGGGCCCGAAGGGAATTACCTCGTGGAAGCTCCTTCCGGAACAGGGAAAACGACGCTGGTCTCGATCATGTACGGCATGCGCCACGATTACGATGGCGATGTGCTTCTCGACGGGAAGAACGTCCGGAAATTTTCAATTTCTGATTGGGAAGCACTCCGCCGTGATCTCATTTCCGCCGTTTTCCAGGACCTGCGCCTCTTCCCGCAGCTGAGCGCAGAAGAAAATATTGCCGTGAAAAACCAGCTGACCGGCGCGCTGAAAGAAGACGAGATCAGGTCCATGGCCGAAACGCTCGGCATCGGCAACAAGCTCGGCCAGCGGTGCGGAACACTTTCTCTCGGGCAGCAGCAGCGTGTGGCCATCATACGTGCGCTCGCCCAACCTTTCCGCATGATCCTGCTGGATGAGCCGTTCAGCCATCTCGACGAGGAAAATTCCCGGAAGGCGGCGGAAATGATCTCTTCTTTCTGCGAAAGGAACAAAGCGGCTCTTGTGCTGACCAGCCTCGGGCCCAACCGTTTTTTTGAATTCACGGAAAAAATTTCCATCTGATCATGCTCAACCGGCTGCTCTTCGCTCACCAGAAACCTGCGCTGCTCATCACAGCAGTTGCAGGCGCGCTCGTGGGCATGATCCTGCTGCTGGGGACGCTGCAGCTGTATTTCGACTTTTCCGACGTCATTAACGGGAATTCAGATGTTACACGTCCGCAGTACCTCGTGATCAACAAGGAAGTGAGCATGCTGAACACGTTCTTCGGCGGTCAGAAAGGATTTTCAGCCGATGAACTGGCTTCGCTGAAAAAAATAAGCGGCGTAAAGGACATCGCACCGCTCACGTCGAGCAAATTCAAAGTCAGCATTTCCATGGGAAGCGGCGGCATGCAGGGAATGCCCGGCGTCGGCGGAGACCTTTTCTTTGAAGCAGTGCCCGATAATTTCCTCGATGTTTCGCCTGACGCTTACCAATGGAAAGAAGGCGATTCGCTCGTTCCGCTCGTGATCCCGCGCGATTACATCAAGCTGTACAATTTCGGTTTCGCACCTGCGCAGGGACTTCCGCAGCTGACGGAAGGAATGGTCGGGCTGGCGCGTTTCACCATCACCATCCGCGGTTCGAAAGGCGATGCTGTTTTTCACGGGAAGCTGGCCGCATTCAGCGAACGCATCAATTCCATACTGGCGCCGCAGAGCTTCCTCGATTATGCGAATGAAAAATTCGAAGGTGTGGCACCCGGCAGCGTGGCGCCCAGCCGGGTGGTGATCCAGTGCGACGGACCGGCCACGGCGGAACTTGCGGATTATTTCACGAAGAACGGCTATGAAACATCTGCGGAAAGCCTTCGCAACAGCAAGCTGAATTCCTGGCTCCGCCTCGTGATGGGATTCCTTGTCGGCATCGGCGCGGTGATCATCGCGCTCAGCGCACTTTCCTTCCTGCTCTATTCGCTGCTGCTGATCAGCAAATCATCTTACGAGATCAGGACGCTTACCTCGCTCGGCTATGATCACGTAAAACTGGGCAGGCGCTACCTGGAATATTTCGCGGTGGTCTTTTCCGCAATTCTCGTTGTTTCCCTCGTCTCCGTCCGGTTCATCAAGCTCCTTGTGTCGCACCTCGCCTCTTCGAAAGGATTCGAGCTGCCCTCCGGAATTTCCGCGGGCGTTTTCGTTTCCGGTGTACTTTTCACGCTTGTGTTTCTCGGTCTTAACGGGTGGGCTGTTTTCAGCGGGATCAGGAACATTGCATCCGGCAGGAAAAGTCAATGAAACGGCTTGATTTTTGCTGCCAGGTTTTTCAACTCTTTCGATTTCTTATTTTTGATACGGCAAATGACTCTTTTATGAAGAAAACACAACTCATCACTCTCTTTATCAGCCTCTTAACTCTTTCCGCCTGGGCGCAAACCCCGGCAGGAAAAAGCAAAGCCCCGGTCAAAAAGCAGGTTCCGCTGGACCTGAAAGTGAAAATGAAAGGCGTCACGGGCGGCTATTGCATCCTTGCGCACCATTACGGTGACAAGCAGCTGATACAGGATTCGGTGAAGGTCGGGCCGGACGGTACGATGGAGTTCAAGGACACGGCGGCAGTCCCGGGCGGGATTTACATGGTGTTCACGCCTGACCGGAAAAAATATTTCGAGGTCATCCTTACCGACAACCAGAAATTTTCATTGGAAACGGACACGGCTGATTTCGTGAACAGCATGAAGGTCACCGGCAATGACGAGAACAAGTTTTTCTATGAATACCTCGTTTTCCTGACAGCGCAGCAGAAAAAAGTGCAGCCCCTGCAGGATGCGCTGGCGAAAGCCCGTGCGGACAAGAACGCCGATTCGGTCGCCATGCTCACGAAAAAGATCAGCGACATCGACAGCGTGGTGAAACAATATAAGCGCGATTACTATCAGAAGAAACACCCGGAAACCTTCATGGCGAAAGTGCTGCACCTGATGGACGAACCCGATCCGCTTCCGAAGGACCCGGTTAAATATCCCAATGACAGCATTTACGGTGTGGCCAATTACTGGAATTTCCGCAACCATTACTGGGACGGGATGGATTTTTCCGACGACCGCCTCATGTACACGCCCGTGTATGCGAGCAAGCTGAAATTTTACCTTGACAAGCTCATTCCCCAGCACCCGGATTCGATCACGGCCGCCTGCGATGACATCATCAACCGTACGCGTCCTTCGAAAGAGCTGTTCAAGTACACGCTCATTTACACCACGTACAATTACGAATCGTCGAAGATCATGGGCTATGATGCGATCTTCGTTCACCTGGTGGAAACATATTACCGCACAGGCCAGGTCTGGTGGGTCGGCGATGAGCAGATGACAAAGATCCTCAACCGCTCCACGCAGCTCAGCTATTCGCTGATCGGGAAACCGGCCATCAATCTCATGCTCCAGGATTCGAACGGCGTGGTGAAACCGCTTGGCGCTGTCAACGCGAAATACACGGTGGTCATTTTCTGGGACCCGACGTGCAGTCACTGCAAAAAAGAAGTTCCGGTGCTGAAGCATTATTATGATTCGCTCAGGACTGCGGGTGTTTCCGTGCAGGTTTATGCGGTTTACTCTGAACTCGATTACAAAGGGTGGAAAGCGTACATCAAGGAGCACAACCTCAACTGGATTAATGTGTGCGGAAAAGACGCCCAGGAACTGGGCACGGCAAAATATTATTACGACGTGTACAGCACGCCTACGATCTACCTGCTGAATGATAAAAAAGAGATCCTCGGCAAGCGTTTCGATGTGGACGGGCTGCAGACATTCCTGAACCGGCAGATCATGCTCGATCAGAAAAAAACGGCGCAGGGAAACAATACCAGCCCGCACTGACGTACCTTTCGGGCGGGTGAGACGTTATGTTTAAAAAAGAAGTGATGAAGATCCGGCTGTTGCTTCCTTTGCTCCTCGCCTTTTTCCTTTTTTCATGCGGACCGAAAGGCGCCTATAATTCATACAAGGACGCGAAAGTCCATTCCAGCGAACGCATTGCGAAACAGCAGGCGAAGGCTTCCAAGAAAGCGCAGAAAGATTTCAAGAAGAACCTGAAAAAGGCCAACAAGCAGGGAGGCAAAAAGGGCAACCGCTGGAGCCGGAAGAAAAAGC
>DASTSF010000529.1:0-3898 GCA_035760825.1 Bacteroidia bacterium | reverse complement strand
GGTGATAGCCGCCTGGCGCGCTTTGTTGTAGCTGATGCGCAGGGAACGGATCAGTTCTTTTGCGTTGTCCGTCGCTTTGTGCATGGCCGTCATGCGTGCACCATGCTCAGATGCGTGTGAATCGAGCAGCGCCTTGTAGAGCTGCGTCTTCAGCGAGCGCGGAATAAGATCGAGCACGATCTCCGAACGGCTGGGTTCGAAAACATAATCGGTCTTCAGCGTTTTGCTTCCTTCGTTCGGAACAACGGGGAGGAACTGCTCGGCCTGCGTGATCTGCACGGCAGCGTTCTTGAACTGGTTGTAAATAAGCACCACCTTGTCGTACGTTCCGTCGGCGAACGCTTTCATGATGCGTTCCGCAACGGGAGCTACATTCGCGAACGTGAGGTTGTCGAACAGCGCGTTGGGATTTTCGGCGTCGGTAAATGCAGCCGTGTGCGGAGTTTTCCGGAAAAAGTCGCCGCCTTTTTTGCCGATGCAGAAATACGACGCTTTCGCCGAAGGATAATTCTCGCTGAGCTCGCGCACGGCGCGTTTTACCACGGAAGAGTTGAAGCCTCCGCAAAGACCGCGGTTGGAAGTGATCACCACGAGCAGCACATTCCTCACCTCCCGCTTGCGGGAATAAACGCCTTCGCTGCTGTCGAGGCTTCCGCTGAGGTTGCCCAGAATTTCGCGCAGCTTGTTCGCGTACGGGCGCATCTGCGTGATCGCATCCTGCGCGCGGCGAAGCTTCGCGGCGGAAACCATCTTCATCGCAGAGGTGATCTGCTGCGTGGATGATACCGACGTGATCCGGTTACGTACCTCTTTGAGATTCGCCATGTGTGTATTGTATTACGCTTTGTATTTCGCGCTGATCTCTTTTGCCGCCGATTCGAGCGCAGCGGTGATAGTATCGTCGAGCTTGCCGGCTTTGAGCGCTGCCAGCACGTCCGCATGTTTGTTCTTCATGTAAGCGAGGAAATCGCTTTCGAACTCGCGCACCTTGTTCACGGGAACATCACGCAGAAGACCTTTCGTTCCGCAATAAATGATCGCGATCTGCTCTTCCACGCGGAAAGGCGAGAACTGTCCCTGCTTGAGGATCTCCACGTTGCGCGATCCTTTGTCGATAACCGATTTCGTAGCTGCGTCGAGGTCGGAGCCGAACTTTGCGAACGCTTCCAGTTCGCGGAACTGCGCCTGGTCGAGCTTAAGCGTACCGGCCACTTTCTTCATCGACTTGATCTGCGCATTACCGCCCACGCGCGATACGGAAATACCTACGTTGATCGCAGGACGTACGCCGGAGTTGAAAAGGTTCGATTCGAGGAAGATCTGTCCGTCGGTGATCGAGATAACGTTCGTCGGGATGTAAGCGGAAACGTCACCGGCCTGTGTTTCGATGATCGGGAGCGCGGTGAGCGATCCTCCGCCTTTCACCATGGAACGGATGCTTTCGGGAAGGTCATTCATGTTCTTTGCCACTTCATCCGATGCATTGATCTTGGCTGCGCGTTCGAGCAGGCGGGAGTGGAGATAGAATACGTCGCCGGGATACGCTTCACGTCCGGGAGGACGGCGGAGCAGGAGGGAAACTTCGCGGTAAGCGACGGCCTGTTTGGACAGGTCATCATAAACGATCAGCGCAGGGCGGCCGGTGTCGCGGAAAAACTCACCGATGGCAGCGCCGGCCATGGGCGCGAAGAACTGCAGCGGAGCCGGATCGGAAGCGGAAGCGGAAACCACAACCGTGTAAGGCATGGCGCCGTTCTCTTCGAGCGTACGCACGACATTGGCCACGGTAGATCCTTTCTGTCCTACCGCAACATAGATGCAGAAAACGGGGTTTCCCGCTTCGTAAAATTCTTTCTGGTTGATGATGGTGTCGAGACACACGGCCGTTTTTCCCGTCTGGCGGTCGCCGATCACCAGTTCGCGCTGACCGCGTCCGATCGGGATCATCGCGTCGATAGCTTTGATACCTGTCTGCAGCGGCTCGTTCACCGGCTGGCGGAAAATAACACCCGGCGCTTTCCGTTCGAGCGGCATTTCGTAGGTCTGACCTTTGATCGGGCCTTTTCCGTCGATCGGGTTTCCGAGCGCATCCACTACGCGGCCGAGCATTCCTTCGCCCACCATGAGAGAGGCGATCTTCCCGGTGCGGCGGACAGTGTCGCCTTCCTTGATGCCTTTGGAATCACCGAGCAGCACGGCGCCGACGTTGTCTTCTTCCAGGTTCAGCGTAACGCCTTTCAGGCCGTTCTCGAATTCGATGAGCTCGACCGACTGAACGTTGGTGAGGCCGTAAATACGGGCGATACCGTCACCGACCTGGAGCACGGTGCCGACTTCTTCCATTTCCTTCGCTGACTTGAAGCCTGCGAGTTGCTGCCTGAGGATTGCGGAAACTTCCGCGGGTTTTACTTCTGCCATTGTCTTTGGTTATCTGTTATGAGCATCTTCATGGGAAAATCCATCCCGCTGAAACGCTCAGAAATCTTTGATGTATGGATTTTCGTTAAAGGTTCTTTCGAGATTTTTGATCTGGCGGATGATGCTGGCATCAACCTGGTTGTCGCCCACGCGCAGGATGAACCCGCCGATAATGTTGGCATCGACTTTTTCCTGCAGCTCCACTTCCGATTTTCCGCCCTGTTTCACGACATTCACCACCTGTTCGCGCAGGCTTTCATCGAGGCCGAGAGCTGTGGTGACCACCGCGGTAAGGATTTTCTTGTGCTTTTTATACTGGTTAACGAATGAGTCGGCCACCGATTCAAGATAACCTTCGCGGCGTTTGCGCGTGAGAATATCGATGAACGCCGTCGTGATCACGCCGATCTTGCCGCCGAAGATCGCCTTGAGGATATCATCTTTCTTATCCGTTTTGATCACCGGGCTTTTCAGCAGCAGCTCGAGATCCCGGCTGCCGCGGATGGTATTCAGTACAAGCTGCATGTCTTCATGCACCTGTTCGAGCTGGCCTTTCTCGAGAGAAAGGTCGAGCAGCGATTTTGCGTAGCGGTAAGATACCCGTGTCCCCGTCATGATCAGTTGAGCTTGGCTTCTTTCAGCATTTCACCGATGAGATCCTTCTGCTTGTTCTCGGAGGCGAGCTCTCTTTTCAGGATCCTTTCGGCAATATCGATGGAAAGTGCAGCCACCTGGTTCTTGAGCTCCGTGATGGCGGCCATTTTTTCGTTCTGTATCGTTTCGCGTGCGGAGGCGAGCAGCTTGTCGGCTTCTTCTTTCGCTTTCGTTTTCGCCTCGTTCACGATGCTGTCTTTTATTTCGCGCGCTTCTTTCATCATGCGGTCGCGCTCATTACGAGCTTCTGCGAGGATGCGCTCGTTGCCGGCCTGCAGCGCCTGCATCTCCTCTTTCGCTTTTTCAGCGGATTTCAGCGCACCTTCGATCGACTCTTCGCGCTCGCGGATCATTTTCATGATCGGCTTCCACGCGAATTTCGTCAGCAGGAAAAGAACAATCAGGAATGTGATCAGCATCCAGATCGCCAGTCCTGTATCGGGAACCATTAACATGCGTCGTCGTTGTTTTAAGGTTTGTGTTTGGTATTCTGTTTCTGTTTAACTCCGGTTGAAAATCTCCGCCGCTTTGCCAACCGCAAAGCGGCGGAGAAATCGGTTGCCCCGGTTATTTGGTAAGAATAACCAGCAGGCCGACCACCATTGCGAAGAAGGCAGCGCCTTCCACGAGAGCGGCAGTCAGGATCATGTTGGCGCGGATATCGCCCATGGCTTCGGGCTGGCGGGCAATTGCCTCAACAGCCGAACCGCCGATGCGGCCGATACCTACACCTGCACCGAGCGCAGCGACACCGGCACCGAGGGCGGCAAGACCGTACCCGTTACCAAGAGCGTCGATGTGATCGGCAGCCTGGAGAAGAAGATTT
>DASTSF010000528.1:0-4205 GCA_035760825.1 Bacteroidia bacterium | reverse complement strand
TCGCCCGCACCATCGCGAAGCTGCTGAACGTTCCGTTCTGTATCGCCGATGCGACTGTTCTTACCGAAGCCGGTTACGTGGGCGAAGACGTCGAAAGCATTCTCGTCCGCCTTCTCCAGGCTGCCGATTACGACGTAAGCGCTGCGGAACGCGGTATTGTCTTCATCGACGAGATCGACAAGATCGCGCGCAAGAGCGACAATCCTTCCATCACGCGTGACGTTTCCGGCGAAGGCGTACAGCAGGCGTTGCTCAAGATGCTCGAAGGCAGCGTGGTGAATGTTCCGCCCCAGGGCGGCAGAAAACATCCCGAGCAGAAGATGATCCAGGTGAACACGAAGAACATCCTCTTCGTATGCGGCGGGGCTTTCGACGGCATCGACAAGAAGATCGCGCGGCGCATCAAAACGCAGACGATCGGCTACACTTCTTCCACCGAAGACACCCACATCGACAAAGACAATCTCCTGCAGTACATCGTTCCGCAGGACCTCAAAACGTACGGACTCATCCCCGAACTCATCGGCAGGCTTCCCGTGCTCGCGCACCTCAACCCGCTCGACGCGGAGGCGTTGCGACGCATTCTCACCGAGCCGAAGAACGCGCTGACAAAACAATACACACGCCTGTTCGACATGGACGGCGTGAAGCTTTCTTTCGACGATGCGGTCTTCGATCACATCGTGGAGAAAGCGATGGAATACAAGCTCGGCGCACGCGGGCTCCGCAGCATCTGTGAAGCGATCATGATCGACGCGATGTTCGATATTCCTTCGGAAGGCACAACGAAACGCCTCCACATCACGCTCGATTATGCGAAAGAAAAGCTCAGCAAAGCCAAAATGGAAAAGCTGAAAGCCGCTTAATTCATTAACTCATTCCAGGCGACCACGGTCGCTTTTTTTGTGCTATGGAAAATCCTCCGGTTACCAGTCGCGTCAGCACGGGGTTGATCACCGGCTTCATCATCTGGCTGATGATGGGACTCGGCTTCATCGGCATTTCGGTGATCGAATTCATGATGAAAAGCGATCATGCGATCGTCGAGCTGGTCGTGGGCGTGATCTTCCTCGGTCTTGTCTCGCTCGCCTCCACACGATTGAAATCGTTCCGGGTGGAAAACAATACGCTTTACGTGACACACGTGATCAGCCGGAAAGTGACTGCGCTGACGGAAAAGAATATTGCAGAAGCAACAGCGCTGCTCAACATGCGGCAGATGACGACGGCCGGCATGCTGCTGAACCGGCGTTTTCACCAGCTCGTGATCACCCCGGTGGAAGGAAAACGTTTCATCATCTCTTCAAAAGGCGCAACCCGTTTCATGGAGCTCGTACACGCGCTCGAAAAAATGCTGGGGAAAAAACTGGTCATCGAAGACCACGGGTAAGTGTGCGAACCGGTTTTGCGCTTACAGCTATTCACGGCGATTTTCCGCATCGCCCGGATCCCGGGGTGATCAGATCTCCGCGTTTATCACGAGCTTTTTGTCAGCCAGCCTCTGCAGCACCGCTTTCAGTTCTTCCGCATTACACGTACCTATAAGTATTTTCTTCCCGTTTTTCATCACGAGCTGCAGACCCATGTTCCCGGAAACGCTGTACGCTTTGCCGTTCCACCTTCCGTAAAAATTCCCCCGTATTCCCCATCCACCGTATTCCGCGATGGGCCTGTACTGCCTGACAAATGCAGATCCCACATCTTTCCACAGAAAAGCCCTGGTCGTATTGATGAACGGTTTGTAGCGCAGGAAAACACCGTCCCCGTTGATCTTCGTTTCAAGGCGAAGTGAAACGGCAAGTCCCACAAACAATGAAGGAACGCAAATGAGAATATACAATGCCCAGTCGGGTGCCGGGCGTGAACCGAACGGATGCCCGAGCACGATCTGCTGCACGAATCCATAAATGATGTATGCCTCCATCGCCGCGAGGGAAAGCCATATCCACCATTGGCGGAAGCGCTGTGTTTCGGAGAACGTGATCATGAAACGGGGTTTTATCAAATGTAAAAAGGGTGGAAACTGAAAATGGCGGAGATCCTCCGCCATTCCGTATTGAATTTATGCTGATCCTATTTGTTTTTCTTGCAGCACTTCATGCTATCGCTTTTCATATCGCATTTCATGCTGTCGCCTTTCATGCATTTGTCGTCCATTCCCATTCCGCCGCACATCATCCGGCAGCAGCAGCAACAACCCATTCCGTTCATCATGCCCATGCCGTTCATTTCGCATTTGTCCATTCCGCCCATGCTGCATTTTTCATCCCCGTCGCATTTGCCGTCCTTGTCGACGAAGACTTTGATCTCTTTCCGCTCGCATTTTCCATCACCGCAATCGTGATCGCCCATCATTCCGTCATGATCGCGCATGCATTGCTCGTTGCCGGTGCAGTGATCTTTCCCGCAGCAGTCGCCATTGCAGGGAAGCAGCCAGAGAACGGTTACAAATCCGATAAGTGCGACAAGCACAGCGAAGGAAATCCCGAGAAGCTTTTTCATAGAAATAAAGGTTTGAACGAATTTACAAAGATTTTCTTCGCTCGTATTTATAAAAAGTGAACGCGTACGCGTGATTCTGGTCAGCCGGGTGCTCCTCCTTCCAGGTCATTTCCCACTGGGAAGGGTCGAGACCCGGGATGAACGTATGCGCATCGAAATGATGATGCACGCGCGTGAGCCAGACGATATCGGTGACAGGAAGCGCTTCGCGGTATATTTCCCCGCCGCCGATCACCCAGAGCTCCGTTTCACCCAGCTCTTTCGCTTTGGCAACAGCGTCGCCGAAAGAATGAACAACGATCGCACCGGGGGCGGAATAATTTTCCTGGCGCGTGACGACAATATTGGTGCGGGCCGGAAGCGGGCGAAACTTGCCGGGAATGGATTCGTAATTTTTCCGCCCGGTGACGACACAGTGTCCCGACGTTTTTTCACGAAAGAATTTCATGTCGTCGGGCAGGCGCCAGATGAGCCGGTTGTCCTTGCCGATGGCGTTGTTCTCGGATGCCGCGACGATGATGGCGATCTTCAAAATGAGGAATGTTGTGTGACAAATGATGATCGCGGTCCTTCGCCACGCCTGATCATTCATCATTAATTATTATACGGCAACTGCTGCTTTGATGTGCGGATGCGGATCGTAGCCTTCGAGCGTGAAATCTTCGTATCTGAATTCAAAAATATTCTTCACCTCCGGGTTGATCTTCATTTGCGGCAGCGGGCGCAGCTCGCGGGAAAGCTGCAGTTTCGCCTGCTCGATGTGGTTTGAATACAGATGCGCGTCGCCGAGCGTGTGCACGAAATCACCGGGCTGCAGGTTGCACACCTGCGCAACCATGAGCGTGAGGAGCGCGTACGAGGCGATGTTGAACGGGACGCCGAGAAAAATATCCGCGCTGCGCTGGTAGAGCTGGCAGCTCAGCTTTCCGTCCGCCACATAAAACTGGAAGAACGCGTGGCAGGGCGGCAGCTTCATTTTTTCTATTTCACCCACGTTCCAGGCGCTGACGATGAGCCGTCTCGAGTCGGGATTTCTTTTGATCTGCTCGATGACGTTCGAGACCTGGTCGATGTGCCTCCCGTCCGGTGCGGGCCACGAGCGCCACTGGTAGCCGTACACAGGACCGAGGTTCCCGTTTTCGTCTGCCCATTCGTCCCAGATGGAGACGCCGTTGTCTCTGAGGAACTTTATGTTCGTTTCGCCGCGGAGGAACCAGAGCAGCTCGTAAATGATCGATCGCAGGTGCAGCTTCTTCGTGGTGACGACGGGAAAGCCTTCAGCGAGATCGAAGCGCATCTGGTAACCGAAAACGGAAACTGTTCCCGTTCCCGTCCGGTCTGTTTTTTTTGCACCGTGTTCAAGAACATGGCGCATGAGGTCGTGGTATTGTTTCATTGGAATTGAAAACAAAATTAAGAAGTGAAGAGCGTTGTGTTATCCGTGCAGGACAAGGTTTTCCGCATTTTTTCAACCAGTTTCCCGAATGACCCGCCACGGTTCATAAATGGCTATTCCCGCTGGTATTCCGTAACTTCGCATTGCTCACCAATTATCAAAACCATGAAAAAATTCTACTTTCTTTTTCTGCTGATCATGCTTGTTGCTCCTGCATTCAGCCAGAACGACACGCTGCTCTTCGATAACTTCGAAAGCGATCCCACCAATTACCAGGTGATCGCCTATCCCCCGGGCAATCTCAACG
>DASTSF010000527.1:0-3166 GCA_035760825.1 Bacteroidia bacterium | reverse complement strand
CGATCGGCAGGAAAAAAACAACACGAAAAATGACATAAAAGCTGCGGTACCGCGTTTCATTTCACATTCCTGTTTATCCATTTCTCGCAGAAGTCCGCTACTTCTTCCCAGCCCGGCTGCCCGATGGTAAAATGATTCCTGCCTGGAAATTCTTTGAATTCAGTGACGGAACCCACGGCTTTGTATTTCTCAAAGTTCTTCCTGTTCAGCGAAGGAGGAATGATGTGATCGTTCCCGCCCGCAATGATCAGCAACGGATCATGCGCTTTCCTGAAATCCGCTTTCCCGTCGTTCTTCGTGGAGCTGCGCGGCACGTTGCGCGATTCCGGAACAACATATCTTGTCCACGCATTTTCCTGTTCGCTTTCGCTCATCCCGTTCACAAACGCATAGCGGAAGCGTTTTAGGCTCATGAGGTCAGGGCGATTTCCTTTCAGCGGGTTGACGACAGGAAGATTGCTTTTCAGGAAAGACCATTTGAACGAAAAAACACCTTTGGGCGGAGCCGGGTCGACAGCAATGCCGGCAGAAGCGAGTCCGCGGTTAAGCAGCAGCTGCACGGCAAGTCCGCCCATCGAATGCCCGATGAGCACAGGTTTTCCGGGGAGCCCGTTTATTTTTTCTTCGAAAAAGCGGACCACATCGCCGAGCGTCAGTTTTTCGAGCGAAGCAGACGGGTGCTTTTCGCGAAGCTCTTTAACGCTTCCTTCGTGTCCGGGCCAGGAAGGAGCGAGGCAGGAGTAGCCTTTCCCGGAAAAAAACCGCATCCAATCGTCCCAGCAGGAAGAGTTCATGAACATCCCGTGAATGAAAAGGATCGTTTTCGGCGTGGTCATACCGGTATTTATTAAGCGCGGTTATTAATTCCGGCGGTTGTTCATTTTTCGCTTTCAACGAACGCCAGCGACTTTTTCACCAGCTCTTTCCACCTGGCGGAATGGGCGGGAGGCACCTGCACCCATTCTTTCATCGGGCGTCCTTTCATCGGTTCGAAATGACAGGCGCCTTTCAGCTTCATCGTTCTGGCAATTTCTGCCGCCGGAAGCTTGACGACGATATCGCCCTTCCACAGCATGGCGGCAGATTTCCCCTTCGCTGTTTTCATGCAGAGCGCGCCGAACATTTTTCCTTTTGTCACACCTGCGATCTCTTCAGCGAGAGTAAGAAAAAGCGATTCTGATTCTTTCATGAAAAATTAATTTACATTTTTTATTTCCTGAACGCCTGGACAAAATTCAAGCGGGCCATTCCTGAATTCTTTTCCCCGAAACGGACGATCCCTTTGGCGAGATCGACATGAAGATTGATCTCGACCGATCCCGGCTCTCCGGTCTTTCCGGCGGGGAAGTTCATTTTATAGACATGAACGCCGCTCTCCAGTGAAATATCGTCCGGTTCCCCGTCGTAAAAGCTGCAGGAAACCGTGTCTTTCATCGGTCCCGCATAAAGCTCTTCGTCGTAAAGTTCAGCCATGGCCGCCTGCAGCCGGTCGCTTTCGTCGCCGGTGCGCACAAAAGAGATGCGGTTACCGCTGTTCCCTTTCGTGTAATCGAAAACAATATCCACGGAAACTTTGTTTCCCTTGTAAAGGCCGGAACAGCGCAGCTGCTGCAGGTTACCGCCCATGGATGAGGAATAAAAAACAGGAGTAAGCTCGAAATAGCTGTACCAGGTGCCGGCGGTATGATCACTGTGACGAACGGGGGGAAGCTCTTTCACCGGGAAATCAAAGGAGCGGTGACTGCCGCAGGAAAACAAAAAAAGGGAAGACAGGAAAAAACAAGAGATGCTTGTGATGCGGCAGAATTTCATCGGAAATCCACTTTGGTGCAGTCGCAGGGTGCGTATTTGGATTTTTTCTGCGAATGTTTGCCGTGCATGCATCCGCAGCAGAACATTAATGCGAGGACCGCCGTATAAAGCAATGTTTTTCTCATGCATTACTAAATTACCGCTTTGTCAACAATAATCCTGAACCCGTCGAAAATAAGTTTCACCGGTAATTATTCCGGATATTAATTGGCATATTTGCCGCTATCCCCTTGACAAGAAAGGAACCAATGAACACAGCCACTATGACCATCGATGTGACGAAGACGCAGCATTCCCGTTTGCCGGGGCTGGACATCAACAATCTTCCTTTCGGAAAAGTGTTTTCCGATCACATGTTCATCGCCGATTACGAAGAAGGGAAATGGGGGAATCTCCGCATTCTTCCTTATGGTGATCTCCATCTCAGTCCGGCCAGCTCCATGATGCATTACGGCCAGGCTATTTTCGAGGGAATGAAAGCGTACCGTTCCGATGAAGGCGACATTCTTCTTTTCCGCCCGAGGGATAACCAGCGCCGCCTGAACATTTCAGCGCACCGCATGGCCATGCCGGATGTCCCGGAAGAAATTTTCATGGACGGGCTCGACGAGCTGCTCAGGCTCGACCAGAACTGGATCCCGGGCGGCGACGGACGTTCGCTTTACATTCGCCCTTTCCTCATCGCAACGGATAATTACATCGGCGTGAAGCCATCCGATACTTACAAATTCCTGATCATCACAACACCGGTCGGCGCTTATTACGATCACCCGCTGAAAGTGAAAGTGGAAAAGACCTTTTTCCGCGCAGTCGCCGGCGGCGTCGGGCACATCAAGGTTTCCGGGAATTACGGACGATCGCTTTACCCGTCGAGTCTCGCAAAGCAGGAAGGTTACGACCAGCTTATCTGGACCGACGCGAAAGAGCACAAATACGTGGAGGAATCCGGAACGATGAACCTGATGTTCGTGATCGACGATGTGCTGATCACGCCGCAGCTGGGACAAACGATCCTCGCGGGCATTACGCGCGACAGCGTGCTGACGCTTGCGCGCGACTGGGGAATGAAAGTGGAGGAACGAAAAATTTCCGTGGACGAAGTGGTGGAGGCGCAGAAGGAGGGAAGACTACAGGAAGCTTTCGGAACAGGAACCGCCGCAACGATCGCACACATTTCCAATCTCGGTTACGATGGAACCGATTACCAGCTTCCGCCTGTTGATGAGCGCGTGTTCTCGAACAAAGTTTCCCGCGCGCTGAACGACCTGCGCCGCGGCAGAATTCCCGACGAGCACAACTGGATTCACAAAGTCTGCTGATCTCCGCCAGATGATCTACCGGTTTTCTTTTTCAA
>DASTSF010000526.1:0-4919 GCA_035760825.1 Bacteroidia bacterium | reverse complement strand
CCTTTTTTATGATCACAAAAAATTGGATCACATCATCACCGATGCTGCGCAGGCGGAAATTTACGACCTCGTGAAAGTGGATTACAACGTCGACGATATCGGTGCGGCGTATGACACGCTGCGCAAGGTCGCCGTTTCCGTGATCGATATGAAACGCGAAACATACACGAACATGGGTTTCAAAACCACGATCCTTACTATGGCGGAAGGCTACGACAGCAAATATCCTGATGAGCGTTATGAAAGCTACACGGCGTATCTCCAGGATGCCTCGGCGACGAATGTTCCGCAGCAGAACCCGAACGTGCAGATTCGCCAGGCGGACAAAGAGCAGACGATCTTCTACAACAAAGTTCCGTACAAGCAATTCGACAAAGTGCTCAACGCGGATATCGCGGAACCCGGCGTGCAGTTTTTTTACAAGCTGCGTGTGAAATGCAGGATGGAACCGATCGCGGATGACGGCAACACGAATGCAAAAACGAATTCAGCGAAGACCGGCAACGCTGCGCCTCCGGCTGCAGGGACTTACAAACCGCAGACGCACGTTTCTCCTGCACAGCAGGCGCATGCGCCTGTCGTGCCGGGGCACTGAAAAGAAGGATTTATTTCGCTTTGAATTTGCTGATCGCGTTCCGCGTAAAATCGGAAAGCACGAGCCGGCCGCTGATCTGCGCGCGCTCGAAAAGAAGAAGGTCCCAGTGATCGGTCCCGGCCCAGGCGATCTTCTTCAGCTCATTCATCGCCTCGGGATTGCTGAGTGAAAGTTTTTGGGCCAGCGCCGCAACGGCAGCGTCCAGCTCAGCGACGGAAGAATAGACGTCAGCGTAAAGTCCGCAGTTTTTTGCCCAGGCCGCATCTCTCCATTCCGTTGCGTTGATCGCGAGATTGGTGAATGCGGATGTTCCGATCTTCCGCTCCACGGCGGGACCGACGACAAACGGCCCGATGCCCACGGCCAGCTCCGACAGCTTCACCGATGCGGCATCCGTTGCCATCGCGTAATCGGCAGCGGAAGCAATACCGACACCGCCGCCTACCGCTTTTCCCTGCACACGCGCGATGACGAATTTCGGCGCTTTCCGCATGGCATTGATGACAAGCGCGAAGCCCGAGAAAAACTGCTCGCCCGTTTCTTTGTCGCTGATGCTGATGAGCTCATCGAAAGAAGCGCCGGCACAGAAAGCTTTTTCCCCTTCGCTGCGCAGGACGATCACTCGCACATCGGTATTTTCACCGGCGGAAGATATTTCTGCGGCCAGCGCACGCAGCAGCTTTCCCGGCATGGAATTGCTCTGCGGATGAAAAAAAGTAATGGTGCAGATCCCGTTTTCAGTGGAAGATCTTACATAGCCCTGTTCTGACATGGTGAAAAAGTTTGCGCAAAACTAACAACTAAAATGCAACGTGTTTTTTCCGCGCCCTGTTTCGGTACCTTCCGCTGACCGGGTTCAACTTCAGCCATGGTTCGTTCGTCGTTTGTACCTCCGTTCGTTGCGGGAAAAGCGGCGTAATCTTTCCGGACCTGGTCGCAGTTTTTTTGCCGGGCGCAAATTTTATTCAATATCCAAAAATAAGTTTCCGGTGATAACCATTTCCTTAATTTTACCGTAAAAGCATTATTAATCCCCCGATATGCTCACAGCGCAAGATGTAAAAGGTCTGCTGCTAGATCCTGCAACTGATTGGTTTTACCTTGGTGAAATTGATGAAGACCTGATAAGTTCTTTTGTTACACTGATCGAGAACCGCCCGGATTTTCTTCTTCTGCCCCGGCCTTCACGGAGAAGGTTGGTCAGCGCAGTGGTGGAATGTCTTCAGAATATCCAGAACAATACGCCGGTCATCACGGAACCGAAAAGCGGCTCGGTGATCTTCATGCAGAAATATTCACTCAGTGAATTCGGCGTCATGTGTGGAAATATCATGAACACATCCGAGGTGGAAATGCTGAAGGAAAAGCTCGACCAGATCAATTCCGCAGACACGGAAATTCTTCGCGAAATGTATATGAAGCAGATGGAAATTTCATTGCAGGGCGGGAGCCGGACAAACGCCGGGCTCGGACTTCTTGAAATTGCACGTGCCGTGAACGGACCGATCCGTTACGGGTTTATCCGCCTGAATGACGATCATACATTTTTCAGCCTCGAGCTTCATCTCTCCCTGAACTGATTCGATGTATGGATGTTCTGTTTGCAGCCGCCACCAAATCGACACCGGAGCTCGCATGTGACCCGGTAAAAGGCAGTATCAGTATTAAAGGGAGATCCATTCCTGCAGACGCTTCCGTTTTTTACGATCGCATGGACAAATGGGTCGAGAAATTATGCGAGGAACCGGGCGGGCGTACCGTTACGTTCAGTGTCATGGTCGATCATCTCAATACAGGTTCCGTGAGGTCGATCCTGACGATGATGAGCCGCCTGAAAAAAGCGGAAGCGAAAGGACTGAAGCTCGTGATCGACTGGAATTACGAAATGGACGATGAAGATATCCGCGACAAGGGAGAGGAGATGTCCATGATCGTCGGGCACCCGTTCAATTACATCCCGTTCCGCTACGAAGGCTGATCACAGCGTCTTCAGCAATTTTTCCGCATCTTTTTTATGCTTGCCTTTCGCCTCGATGATCTCGTTGAGCAGCGCTTTCGCATCATCGGTTTTGCCCGTTCTGGCCAGGGCCTGCGCTTTCATCCATTGCGCATCTTCGTAATTTTTATTCTGCGGGTATTGAAGAACTTTATCGAAGAATGCGATCGACGCGTTCAGTTGCCCGGAGTCGTACATGCTCACGCCGTTGCGGTAATAAAGCTCGATATCTGCATCGGAAAGAAGGGTGGCGGTTCCTGAGCTCACTGAATCCTGCACAACGTCAGAAGCGCCCGATGCGGAATTGTACGCCGGCGAAATATTTACGTTCGCCTGTGCAGGGGGAGCGGCTGCGCTTGCAGCATTGCTGCGCGCATGATTCTCTTTCTTCGAGCCGCCCGCATTGCTGAAATTATCAGGCTTATCCAGGTCCTTGTTCTTGCTTTCATCCTGCGCTACATAATCATTCGCTGCTGTTTTCTGCGCCTGGTCATCATCTTCCTGCACGGCTTTCGATTGTGCAAGATCATTGGTTACATCATTTCCCGTATTGCCGCTGCTCTTCGGTAAACCGGCATGAGCAGGCCATTTTTCTTCTGCAGAAGATTCCCGGTTCTTATCTGCGGAAACATCGGCGAACATGTTCCTGCCGGAATCGCTCACGTCGGCCGGTCCGTCGCCACCGGAAGATTCATAACGGCTCTGTGCCGCAGCACGGTCGGCATCCATGGCCGGGATGTTGGCCGCAGCTACGGAATCGAGCGCCCGGTCTTCACGGGCCATCACTACAGATGAATCTTCATTCTTCTTTTCGCTGGTATTTTGCGCCAGCTTTTTCGACGCATTATCGCCGTTCTGAAAAAGAAGCGGAACCAGCGTGATGATCCCGACGACCAGCAGCACACCCGCTACGGCGCCGTAAACGACATTGGCAAACGGGAACAGCGGAAGGATGCGGCCGCGTTTTTTAACGGGGGCGTTTTCAGCAAGGGGCGGAACGGCAGCAGGTACGCGGTGGCGGTCCTTTACTTTTTCAAGGCCTTCGAGCGCGTCGCTGCAGAACGGGCAGTCGAGGAGATGCGCTTCCACTTCATGCATGTCGGCAGGAGAAAGCTGTCCGTCGATGTAGGCGAACATTTTTTCCCGGTTGAGGCATTCGTGCCCGGTGAGCTTTATATATTTGATTTCGTCAGCCATGTTTCCTGTTTGCAAGCAGCAGCTTCAGGTTTCGTTTTCCGTTCTGAATATTACTTTTCACTTCATTCATCGAGTAACCGGTTATCTCCGAAACTTCCCGGTAGCATTTTTTTTCCAGGTAGAACAGTTCGAGACAGCGGCGCTGATTGTCGCCCAACTGCCCGAGTCCTGATTCCATTTCGCGTAGCTGGATTTCGGTTTCGGTTACGCCATCAGGATGCAGGAAATTTTCATTTTCCATAAGTCCCTTCATATCTTTTTTCAGCTCGTCTTCTTTCGCGCGCCTGCTTTTCCTGCTGCGGATGTACATGAGGCATTCGTTCTTCGTCACTGCGTAAAGCCATCCTTTGAATTGTTCCACCTGGTGAAGGCCGAGGTCGCGGAGCAGCTTTTCGAAAACCTGCATCTGGACATCCTGGCTTTCGTCCTCATCGGAAAGATATTTCATGCAGACACCGAAAACGAGGTGGCGGTAACGGCTGAAGAGTTCTCCCACGCAGATACTGTCTCCTTTTTCACGGAAACGGGCAACGAGCGCTTCATCGCTCAGTTTTTTTATTTCGTTGTTCAACTCGACCACGGGACGGGATAAAATTACAAATTGCCTTTGTGCCGGACGGGAATAAATAAGCGGCCTGGCGCAACTTCCGGGCCATTTGATATGCGGAAGGGAATGGTTAGATTTGCCAGATACAAAACCCTTCCATTCCTAAACGATTGGAAATCAGCCTTAACAATTTTAACCACTGACCGTCCCAAGCCTTCGGCACAATTCCTGCAAAACGGGTTGTGTCCACTTAAATCCACTGGTTATGAAACGATTCCTTACTCTCCTCTTTTTCTTCTCCATCCTTGCGCAGGGTTTTTCGCAGAACGTTGCGCTGGATCGCCGGCCGGTATGGCTCGGCCTCAACATGGGAGGAACTTTCCAGACAAGCGACATGAAGCCGGTGGCCGGCATAGGCTGGGGGGCTACCATCTCCCGTTATAGCAGGCTCAGCAAACCGGGCGCATTGTATTTCGGATGGCGCTTCCGTTTTCTCGACGGAAGAGACTACGGGTACAATTACCATCCGCTTACAGGACTTAATTCCGATCCTGTGCTTTCTTCTTCTCCGAACTATGCGGATC
>DASTSF010000525.1:0-4279 GCA_035760825.1 Bacteroidia bacterium | reverse complement strand
ATCGTGTTCTTCGCTTTTCACAAGGTGAAACGCATGCTCCCGGAAAAGTACGGGACGTTCGTGCTCATCCCGTTCTGGATCATCTTCGAGCATTTTCATCTCGACTGGGATCTTTCCTGGCCCTGGCTGACGCTGGGCAACGGGCTCGTGAACAACTACACGTGGATACAGTGGTACGAATACACCGGCGTTTTCGGCGGAAGCTTCTGGATCCTGCTCATCAACGTGCTGCTGTTTGAATTCCTCAGGAGAAGAAATCTCGAAAACGAGAAAAAAGCGCGGAAAATCCTGGTGGCGGTAACCTTATCCGTACTGCTGCTTCCTGTTCTTGTTTCGTACATTATTTATTTCCGCTTCGATGTCAATGCAAATACAACCTACCCGCTCGATGTCGTCGTCGTACAGCCGAACATCGATCCCTACCAGAAGTTCACTTCCGATTTCCGCGATGAAACGGAAAAAATGCTTTCGCTTGCCGCTGCCAAAACGGATTCTTCCGTCGATTATGTCGTCATGCCCGAAACAGCGCTCGTGGAAAGCATCTGGGAGAACGACATACAGTCTTCGTGGAGCATTCACCGCCTGCGCAAATTCCGTGAGCGTTACCCGAAGCTGAACATCGTCACCGGCGCGACAACCGGCTATTACTACAAGGCCGGCGAAAAGCTTTCCTCCACCGCGCGGAAATTTTCCGATGGCGATGAATATTACGACAACTATAACACCGCGCTCGAGATCGACTCGGCGCAGGCGATACAGCTCTACCACAAATCGAAGCTGGTGCCCGGCGTTGAGAAAATGCCGTTCCCGCAGTACCTCGGCTTCCTCGACAAATACGCGATCGATCTCGGCGGAACAGTGGGCTCGCTGGGCATGCAGGATGAACGCACCGTTTTCCGTTCGCCGAACGGACCCGGAAAAGTGGCGCCCGTGATCTGCTACGAGTCCATTTACGGGGATTACGTTTCGCAATACATCCGCAACGGAGCCGATTATATTTTCATCATCACGAACGACGGATGGTGGGGCAATACGCCCGGCTACAAGCAGCACCTGCTTTACGGAAGGCTGCGCGCCATCGAAACACGCAAGAGCATTGCACGCGCGGCGAACACGGGCATTTCCTGCTTCATCGACCAGCGCGGGGATTTTTTCCAGCGCCAGCCCTGGTGGACCGCTTCAGCGATCCGGCAGAAGATCGTTTCCACGGCGGGAATGACGTTCTACACGGAGCACGGCGATTACATCGTAACGATCATGGACATTTTTGCGCTGCTCGCGATCACCGGTGGCCTCGTGCGCATGATCATGCGAAAACGTGCGGTAAAATAAATGAAACGTACTTTTCATTCACAAAACACGTTACATCCGAAACACATCAACCCCATGAAAACTTTTGCATTTCCACTGCTGTTCCTGCTCCTGCTCGTCTCCGCATGCGACAGTGAACCGGAAAAACAGCCGCAGCAAAAACCTCCGGCCGTCGCGCTCAACGACAGCGCCACGAAGATCTCCGCCCGCGGCGACAGTCTTTCCTATGCGTACGCCGACATGCTCTATGACGAAGCCGTTTCGCTCGATTCGAACTATTACATCGCGTACTGGAACAAGCTCGCCTGCGAAACGGAGCTCCACTTCTATGCGAAAGCGCTTGCCACTGCGCGCGAGCTGATCCGGCTGCGTCCCGGCAATCCCGATCACCGCATCACGGCGGGAATGCTTGCGCAGCACACGGGCGATACGGCGCTCGCAGAAAAATATTACGATGAGGGCATCGCTCTCTTCCGCTCGATCACCGACACGAGCCCGGTCACCAGCCGGAAATATTATTCCATGATGACGATGTACGGGCTGAGCCTTATCGTCGCGTATCACACCAGTGAAGGCGATTCCGTTCTCGCAAAGGTGATCGCCAACCGGCAGGATACGCTTTCCCGTAACCTGGCGCGGAAGTTCTACGGCAAATCGCGCGATGAGCTGATCGCTGCCATGGAAGGAAAACAGTGATTACCGTGAATTAACTTTCATCTCACGCCGCGCTTTCCTAAATTTGATCATATCCATTTTAACCCTGTTCCCATGGCCGGGCTGAAAACAAAAAAAACCACCGCAAGCGTGGAAGATTTCCTCGACGCGATCAAAGACGAAGAACGCAGAAGCGACTGCCACGCGATCGTGAAGCTGATGAAGAAGGTGACGAAAGCGGAACCGAAAATGTGGGGCCCCGCGATCGTCGGTTTCGGTGATTACCGGTATGTCTATGACAGCGGCCGTGAAGGTGACTGGTTTAAGATGGGATTTTCGCCGCGTAAGCAGAACCTCACGCTTTATTCAATGGGCGGACTGGCGAGATTCACTTCCCTCCTCAAAAAACTCGGAAAACACAAAACGGGCAAAGGCTGCCTGTACATCGATCGCCTTGCAGACATAGACAAAAAAGTTCTTGAGAAGTTGCTCAGCACTTCTCTCGCCGAAATGAAAAAACACAGCGAGGCGCAGAAGGCGAAACTGAAAAAGAAGTGAAGCGCATACCCTGTTTTCTTTTCTTCCTGCTGGTCTTCGCCTCCTGCGATGAAAAATCATCTCCACCGGGAAAAAGTGTGGACAGCGTCATGCGGCGGTTTTCCTTCATCCGCATGAATACTTCAGAACCTCCCCGGCAAAAAACAGTTCCCGACAGCACATTCCTCCGGATCATGCGGCAGGATGCGTTTTTCCATCGGCATGACACGATCGTGAAACAGGAATTCCGCGCCTTTGCCTGCGGCAGCGATTCCTTCTGGGTGATCCGCACGCAAAAAGGAGACAGCGTATACACGCGCGTTTACAAAAAGAATAAACGCTACAGGCTTGTCATCAGCGACGAGGAAGGATGGGACTGGAGTCCGTGGGACACCGTCCTCGATGCCGACTTTGACGGGTACGCCGATTATCTTCTCGGCATTTATTCACCCTGTGGCTGTTGTCCGCGCGAGAATTATCATGTTTATTTCTACGATCCGGGAATGCATTCCTTACGCGATAACGATGTGTATGTCATGAATCCTTATTTCGACAGCGCGTCAAAAAGTGTTTATTGCATGGACTACGGGTTTCCGTACCCGCCCCAACCCGCGGGCCTCACAAAATACAGGTGGTCCGGCGACTCGCTCGTGGAAACAGAAGGCGTAGATTATGACTGGCCTGACACGGTTCTTTCGTTAACAAACCTGGCGAAAACCCGTCGCGGTTCATCCCCGCATGATTCACTGCTGCGTGACCTCCCGGCACCGTATAAAAAAATCCCGCAGGTGGAATTTTGGTTTTATACGCCGGCCGACAGTCTCCGCATGGTGCGCTATTTTTCATCCAACGCCAAACGATAGATGAAACGGAAGATCATTATCGCCGCGCTTGTCGTCCTGCTCGCAACCGGGATAACATTGCTGTGGCTCTTCCGTTTTCACATACGCTTCAATTACCCTTCGGAAAAAGAATTTCCCGTCCGCGGCATCGACATCTCGCACCACAACGGCGTCATCGACTGGCAGAAGCTGCGCGCTGAAAACTTTTCCTTCGTCTTCATGAAAGCCACGGAAGGCGGCGACTACACCGATCCCAGCTTTTCCGCATCCTGCGCAGAAGCACAGGAAAACAATTTCATCGTGGGCGCCTATCATTTTTATTCCTTCTGCAGGAACGGGAACGAGCAGGCCGCACATTTTATCGAAGTCGTTCCGCACCTGCCGGGAAAACTTCCGCCCGTGCTCGACCTGGAATACAGCGGCAACTGCAAAACGGCGAAACCGAAAACGCAGATCATACAGGAGATCGGCGACTGCATCGACTCGCTGAAAAATTATTACGGTGTCGCGCCCGTGCTTTACTGCACAAGCGATTTCTATACCGATTACAGCCTGTCGCGTTTTTCCTCCTGCCCGGTCTGGATACGGAACGTTTATTCCCGCCCGGAAGAGCTTAACGGAAGGAAGTGGACGTTCTGGCAATTCGCTTCGAATGCGCATGCCGAAGGGATCAGTGAACGCGTCGATCTCGATGTCTTCAACGGCGACACGGCCGCTTTCCGGAAATTTACCGAAACGAATGCGCGGTAATATTCCCTGCGAAAACGGGATCATGGCGAAATCGTAGCTTGGGTTCCTGCCAAAACCATTCACCCATGAGCTGGCGGCTTATCTTTCTCCTTTCCCTTTTAGGGCCGGCCATGGCCGTGGCGACGGTCTATGTGATCCCTGTCAACCGCGAATTCCTTTTCTGGCTGCCTATTTTTCTTTTCTGC
>DASTSF010000524.1:0-6557 GCA_035760825.1 Bacteroidia bacterium | reverse complement strand
CTCGATCTTCCGAGCCCGAGCCACCGTCACACGGTCATCTTCAGAAAGCTCGTCAAGACCCAGAATCGCGATGATGTCCTGCAGCTCTTTGTAGCGCTGGAGAATATTCTTCACGCGCTGCGCCGTGCCGTAATGCTCTTCGCCGACGACAGCGGGGGAAAGAATGCGCGATGTGGAATCCAGCGGATCAACGGCCGGGTAAATACCAAGCTCGGCGATCTTACGGCTCAATACCGTGGTCGCATCAAGGTGAGCGAACGTCGTTGCCGGTGCAGGGTCGGTAAGGTCATCCGCAGGAACGTAAACGGCCTGGACGGAAGTGATAGAACCGCGCTTGGTGGAAGTAATGCGTTCCTGCATCGCGCCCATTTCGGTGGCGAGCGTAGGCTGGTAACCCACGGCGGAAGGCATACGTCCGAGCAGCGCCGATACTTCGGAACCTGCCTGCGTAAAACGGAAAATATTGTCGATAAAGAAAAGGATGTCGCGTCCGCCTGATTTTTCATCGCCGTCGCGGTAGTATTCCGCGAGCGTAAGACCGGAAAGCGCCACACGCGCACGGGCTCCGGGAGGTTCGTTCATCTGCCCGAACACCAGCGTGGCCTGTGATTTCGCCAGCTCATCCATATTTACTTTGGAAATGTCCCAGCCACCTTTTTCCATCGAATGCGTGAACTCTTCACCGTATTTGATAACGCCTGATTCGATCATCTCGCGGAGAAGGTCATTCCCTTCGCGCGTACGTTCACCGACGCCGGCGAACACGGAAAATCCCGAATAGCCTTTCGCGATGTTGTTGATGAGTTCCATGATAAGAACTGTCTTTCCCACACCGGCACCGCCGAACAGACCGATCTTTCCGCCTTTTGAATACGGCTCAATTAGGTCGATGACTTTGATGCCAGTGAAAAGCACTTCCGCAGATGTGGAAAGCTCTTCGAATTTCGGGGGCTGGCGGTGAATGGCGTACCCGCCTTCGTTGCTGATCGGCTTAATACCGTCGATCGCTTCGCCGACCACGTTGAACAGCCTTCCGCGGATCTGCTCGCCGATCGGCATTTTGATCGGTGCACCCGTGGCGACAACATCCATTCCGCGGGAAAGTCCGTCGGTGGAATCCATCGCAACGGTCCTTACCGTATCCTCACCGATGTGCTGCTGGCACTCGAGAATTACTTTCTGTCCGTTGGCGCGCGTTACATAAAGCGCGTCGAGAATATTCGGGAGTGATCCTCCCTGGTCGCTGAAACTTACGTCGATCACGGGACCGATAACCTGGGCAATTTTTCCTGTTTGCATGGATAGGATAGGTTCTAAAAATCCGCCGCAAAAATAGAAAGTTTATTCCGGTTTGGATCGGGTGATGTTGATAAAATGAGAAGAACTTGCCCGCGTTCCGACAGAATCCGCCAAACCACCCACAGCCTGCGCAAAAAATCTGACGAAAATCAGCGCAAAAAAACAGGGCGGATCAACCACTGCCTGCATTTTTTCCTATTGCCTGCCGCCGCAACCGTATGTTTTTCCGCACAACATTCTTCCTTTTGCCTGCATGCCGGGAACTGTTTTCCTTCCGGAAACAGAAACTGTGAACGCAGTAAAAACTATTCGTAAAGACCATGTATTCCGTACGGAATGTTCCCCTCTGTTTGCAAAAAGAAACTTACTTTTGGAAAATTCAATTCCATAAAATGAAAAAATTTCTACTCTCATTTTCTCTTCTTGCCGGCGTATGCGCCATCTCACATGCGCAGATTCTTTTCAGTGAAGATTTCGACGGGCTCCCGGGACCCACTGCAGGTGGCGCGGGAACCTATGTTTTTCCCAACGGATGGTTTCTCCGCAATGTGGATAACGGAACACCGGCCACAAGTGTCTCTTATGTCAACGATGCGTGGGAACGCCGCGAAGATTTCGGTTTTAACGTAGCCGATTCAGCCGCGTTCAGCACTTCCTGGTATTCTCCGGCCGGCACAGCCGACGACTGGATGTGGACACCGCTCATCGGTCCGCTTCCGGCCAATTCCGTCCTGACCTGGAGCGCGCGCGCTTATGATCCCTCTTATTCTGACGGTTATGAGGTCAGGATAATGACGGCCGCACAAGGTCCGCCCACCGGCGGAACCGGGGTGATCGGAAACCAGATCACGAATTCCACGGTCCTTTTTTCCGTGGCCGCAGAAAACACTACGTGGACGCAGCACTCCGTCAACCTCAACGCGTATGCAGGTCAATCGGTTTACATTTCCTGGCGTAATCACTCCACCGACAAATTCCTTCTCGTCGTGGATAACGTCGTTGTCCAGGTGCAGGTGAATATCGATGCGCAAATGCTTTTTGCGGATACAGCTACGCAGTATACGCAGATCCCGCAGCCGCAGGGCGCACCGCTGAATTTCAACGGGACCATCCGCAACAACGGGATCAATACACTTTCAAACGTAAGCGCCCAGGTGAACGTTTTCAACGGCGCGACGAACGTGTATTCGGCCAGCTCCACACCGACAGCTTCGCTTGCGTCAACCGCATCGGCAAGCTGGACCGTGGCTCCTTTCACTCCCACGGCTGTCGGCAATTACACCGTGCAGTTCATCGCCAATCAAACCAGCGGAACCGACCAGGTTCCCGCGAATGATACATTGTACCAGTATTTCACCGTTACCGACACAACTTATGCGCGGGACGACGGAATGGTGACAGGAAGTCTTGGCATCGGCGCGGGGAACGGCGGTTACCTCGGGCAGGATTACGATCTCGTGACCAGCGATACGCTGACATCCGTGAGCATGTACGTCACACGCGGGTATACAGGAAAAATGGCCGGCATCGCCATCTGGAACATGGCGTCGGGAACACCCACGACGATCGCTGCGGTTACGGATACGATCCTTTACCCTGATGATTCGGCCCGCTTCTACACGATACCGATCTACGGCGGAGGCATTGTTCTTTCACCGGGCAAATACGCAGTCACCGCCATCGAGTTCGACAGCACGCTGGCGCTCGGGCAAACCAATACGGTGTTCACCACGAATACGACGTGGGTGAACTGGCCCACAAGCCCGCTCGGCGGCTGGGGCAATAACGAGGATTTTGGATCGTCGTTCGCGAAGTCGTATGTCATTCGCCCCAACTTCGGGAACATTTGCGCTGACAACATGGCGACGGCCACAGCCACAACCGCCACCTGCCTGACCTGCGCAGACGGAAGCGCAAGCGTCACCGCGACCGGGACGAACGGACCGCTCACCTATTCCTGGAGTCCTTCCGGCGGAACCGGTGCTACCGCATCGAATATTCCCACCGGAATCTATACCGTTACGGTAACGGATGGTTTCGGCTGTGTAAGCACGGCAATGGTTTCGGTTGCATACGACACCTGCTCTTCTTTCAACGCTATCCTTGATTCCACTGCGGCATCGTGCGGCACCTGCGCGGACGGAATCGCTTCGGCAACACCGGTCAATAACATGGGACCCGTCACTTATCTCTGGAGCACCGGAGATACGACGAGCACTGTTACGGGCCTGCTTCCCGGAACGTATACGGTAACGATCACCGACTCGCTCGGCTGTACGTATACCGATTCGCTGCACATCGGCTTCTCGACGGTTATCACCGACCTGGCTTCGCAGGGCAAGATCTCCGTTTATCCGAACCCGAATGACGGACAATTCGTCCTCAACATCGATCTCGACCATACGGCTGACGTAAAGGTCGTTGTCGTCGATATGCTGGGCCAGGAGATCATGAACAATGAATATTCAGGCGTGACTTCGCGCAGGATCGATATTAATCTCGGCGATGACGCTGTCGGTCTTTACACGATTCGCGTGCTGACGAAAGACGCAACCTGGGTCGTACCGGTCAACGTCAGGTAAATTTTTTTTCCGGAAAGAACGCCCCGCCCCGGCGGGGTTTTCTTTTTCTCAGAAAACAAAGGCTTCGTTCTTATTTACCTTTGCAGGCGTGAAAGTTTACAACGATATCAGCGAATTCGGCCATGTTGCGGTTCCGGTGCTGACCACGGGTACGTTCGATGGTGTCCACCGCGGACACATGCAGATCATTTCACGGCTGAAGGAATCTTCCCGGTCGATGAACGGGGAAACCGTCATCTTCACTTTTTTTCCGCATCCGCGCATGGTGCTGTTTCCCGATCACCGGCAGGTCCTGCTCAACACGCTGCGTGAAAAAACGGCAAAGCTGGAAGAAGCCGGTATCGATCACCTGATCATCCAGCCGTTCACGCGCGAATTCTCCATGCTTTCCTCGAAGGATTTCATTGAAAAGATCCTCGTGGAAAAGATCCATACGCGAAAGCTCGTGATCGGGTACGACCATCATTTCGGGCGTAACCGGGAAGGCAGCTTCGAGCACCTCCGCAATTCCGGCCCGGTTTATGGATTCGAAGTGGAGGAGATCCCTGCCAAACTGATCGACAACGTAAGCGTCAGCTCGACGAGGATACGCCATTCACTTGAAAAAGGCGACGTGGAAAGCGCAAATGCAAACCTCGGCTACCGCTACCCGCTGACGGGAATGGTGGTAAAAGGAAGACAGCTCGGCCGCACGATCGGGTTCCCCACGGCGAACATTCTCGTGGAAGATCCGTACAAACTGGTGCCGGCAGACGGCGTTTATGCAGTGATGGTGAAGCGCGGAAATGAAACCCACAAAGGCATGCTGAACATCGGTATGCGCCCGACAGTCGACGGACGCGAACGCACAATTGAAGTCAACATTCTTGATTTCGACGCAGACCTTTACGGGGAAACGCTTACCTTGGAGTTCGTAAAACGCCTCAGGGACGAGATCAAATTCAGCGGGCTCGAAGAATTGAAAAAACAATTGTTTGCTGACAGAACGCATGCCATGGGCATTCTTGAAAATGAAAAATAATCCCCGACGTTTTCCCCCGTTTAAAATCCCGCTTGCGCTGATTTTCTGCGTGGCCTTCTCGCTGCGCATGCACGCACAGCAACCCGCCGCTCCTGCGCTCCCGCTTTACGATTCACTGACGCTCGACACGATGACCGCCTTCACCGACCTGAACGAGGCGATGAAGAACCCGGACAAAGTGGTGAAGCTCGTGCTGCGCAAACAGCACCTGAAAAGCTTTCCGAAAGAGATCTGGAATTTCCCGAACCTGCAGTACCTCGACCTGAGCAAAAACCAGATCTCGGATTTTCCCGATTCGCTGGGCAAATTGAAAAACCTCCAGGTGCTGCATCTTTCGCGCAACAAGATCGAATCGCTCCCGCGCGAGATCGGCGATCTCTCCAACCTGAAAATCCTCGACATCAACCAGAACGAGCTGATCGCCCTGCCGCCGCAGATCGGCAAGCTGACCAACCTGGAATACCTCGATCTCTGGAGCAACAACCTTTCCATTTTCCCCGATGAGCTGAAGAACATCAGCGGGAACCTGAAAGTGCTCGACCTGCGCGTCATTCTCATCAATTACGAGACGCAGGACCGCATCAAGCGCTTGCTCCCGAACACCACGATCTATTTCTCTCCGCCCTGCAAATGCAATGAATAAAAAAGTCCGCCGCGGCGGACTTTTCCTTTGCGCTGAACTCCGTTTCAGAATTTCAGCGAGATCATTCCCATCGTATTGAAACCGGCCTGCGGGTAATAATAATTGAACCGGTTGTACGTGCCCCCGTAAACGTAACCGTAGGTATAACCATTCGAAGAATACATTGCATTCGTGAGGTTGTTCAGCTGAACACCGAGACGCAGCTCTTTCACGCCACGCGGATGGAAGGTATAGGAAACGGTCATGTTCGTCACGGCATACGGATCGAGCTTTGCCGCCTCGTCCGACGTATTATCCAGGTATTGCTTGCTGACGTATTTTTCCATCAGCGAAATTTCCAGTCCTTTCTTTCCGGTAAATGTAAGTCCTGCGAACGCGGTCACCCGCGGCGAGAAGGCGATGTCCGGCGAGGCATGAAAAACAACATCCTGGCGCGCGCTGTCGTAATTGTCGATGTATTCGTTGTAGTTGAGGATCTTGTTCTGGCTGAACGTCGCGTTCGCCGAGAATGCAAAACGATCCGAGATCTTCCAGTCGCCGCACAGCTCGATTCCCGTGCGGTAGCTCTGCGAAACGTTTTCCCTCGTGTACGCGCCGACGTCATTCACTTTCCCGGTCAGCACAAGCTGGTTGATGTAGTACATGTAAAAATAATTCGCCGTCAGCTGCAAATGGTTGGACGAATATTTCCACCCGGTTTCAATGTCGTACATCGTTTCGGGCTTCGGCCGGCTTAATGCGGTCGATTGGGTGTAATCGTCGCGGTTGGGCTCTTTGTTCCCGGTGCTGAAGGAAATATACGCGGTGTTCACGGCACTGATCTTCCAGGCGAAGCCGGCTTTCGGATTGAAAAAATTCAGCTGCACGCTTTGCGGAAGCGGGTTTCCTGCACTGTCAACACCCGTGAATTTGTAACCCACGTTCCTGTATTGCAGGTCTACAAAAATGCTCGTCGCCTCTGAAACCTGCATATCCAGCTTAGCAAAGATGGTCGCATCGGTCTTATGCGCCG
>DASTSF010000523.1:0-5239 GCA_035760825.1 Bacteroidia bacterium | reverse complement strand
CGCGTGATGAATAGCGATCGTCAGCGGAACACCGGGTGCGAACGTTGTCAGCCCGTTGATGTCGAACGTGTCGTCCTCTTTGATCTTGCTGTAATCGTCCTTGTTCGCGAAAGTGAGCGCAAGCATTCCCTGTTTCTTGAGGTTGGTTTCGTGAATGCGCGCAAATGATTTCACGAGGATCGCACGCACGCCGAGGTGACGCGGTTCCATCGCTGCATGCTCACGCGACGAGCCCTCCCCGTAATTCTCATCACCCACCACGATCGACCCGATATGCGCCGCCTTGTACGCGCGCTGCACTTTCGGAACTTCATCGTACGAACCGTCGAGCTGGTTCTTCACGCTGTTCTGTTTCTCATTGAAGAAATTCGTCGCGCCGATGAGCAGGTTGTTGGAAATATTGTCGAGGTGACCGCGGTATTTCAGCCACGGACCTGCCATGGAAATATGATCGGTGGTACATTTTCCTTTCGCCTTGATCAGGAGACGAAGTCCTTTGAGATCGGTTCCTTCCCACGCCGCGAACGGCGCGAGCAACTGTAAACGCTTGCTGTCCGGAGCGACCTTCACTTCCACACCGCTTCCGTCTGCTGCGGGCGCCTGGTAGCCGGCGTCGTCCACGCCGAAACCTTTTTTCGGAAGCTCGTCTCCTGTCGGGGGTTCGAGCTTCACTTTTTCCCCGTTCTCGTTGACCAGGAAATCCGTCAGCGGGTTGAACGTAAGATCGCCGGCGATCGCCAGCGCTGTCACCAGTTCCGGTGAAGCGACGAACGCATGCGTGTTCGGGTTGCCGTCGTTGCGGCTCTGGAAATTGCGGTTGAACGAATGAACGATGGTGTTTTTTTCCTTGCGGTCGGAACCGGTCCTGCTCCACATCCCGATGCAGGGTCCGCACGCATTCGCAAAAACTTTCGCGCCGATCTTGTCGAATGTTTTGATCAGGCCGTCGCGTTCAATAGTAAAACGCACTTGTTCGGAGCCCGGCGTGATGGTGAACACCGCTTTCGGTTTCAGGTGCTTCGCGGCCGCCTGTTCTGCAAGCGATGCAGCGCGTGAAATATCTTCGTACGAGGAATTCGTGCACGAACCGATCAGCCCCACTTCCACTTTCACCGGCCAGCCGTTCTTCTCGGCAGCTTCTTTCATTTTGCTGACGGGCGTCGCAAGGTCCGGTGTGAACGGGCCGTTGAGGTGCGGCTCCAGCTCCGACAGGTTGATCTCGATCACCTGGTCGAAATATTTTTCCGGGTTCGCGTACACTTCCGCGTCGGCAGTAAGATGTTCGCGGATGCCATTGGCAAGATCAGCCACTTCGCTGCGCCCGGTCGCACGGAGATAACGCTCCATCGAATCGTCATAACCGAACGTGGACGTCGTCGCACCGATCTCAGCGCCCATGTTGCAGATCGTTCCTTTGCCCGTGCAGCTCATGGCGATCGCACCTTCGCCGAAATATTCCACGATCGCGCCCGTTCCGCCTTTAACGGTAAGAATGCCCGCCACTTTCAGGATGACATCTTTCGGTGATGTCCACCCGCTCAGCTTCCCGTTCAGCTTCACACCGATCAGCTTCGGCCATTTGAGCTCCCACGGAAGTCCCGCCATCACGTCGCACGCATCCGCTCCACCCACACCGATCGCGATCATGCCGAGTCCGCCGGCGTTCACCGTATGCGAATCCGTTCCGATCATCATCCCGCCGGGGAATGCGTAATTCTCGAGCACCACCTGGTGGATGATGCCGGCGCCCGGTTTCCAGAAGCCGATGCCGTATTTATTGGAAACGGAAGAGAGAAAATCATACACTTCCTTGTTGTCTTTGTTCGCCAGCACAAGATCATCACCGGCTCCTGCCTTTGCCACGATCAGGTGATCGCAGTGCACAGTGGAAGGGACAGCCGCTTTTTTCCGCCCTGCCTGCATGAACTGGAGCAACGCCATCTGTGCAGTTGCATCCTGCATCGCCACGCGGTCAGGATTGAAATCGACGTAATCTTTTCCTCGCTCGTACGCTTTCGCGGGAAGCGCTTCGCAGAGATGCGCGTAAAGGATTTTTTCAGTGAGGGAAAGCGGGCGGCCCGCCAGCTTACGTGCAGCTTCAACACGGGAAGGAAGCTGTCCGTAAACTTTTCTGATCATGTCAAGGTCGAAGGTCATAGAGAGAATTATTTTGAGTGTTAAGTGCCTGAAAAGGGATACAAATTTACGAATTCGTACGCGAAAAACGGGACGATTTCAGACCTGATAGCAGCTCATTTCCGGAGTGAACCTTGATTTTTTTGCGCCTAAGTAGCTTAGCGCCGGAAAATCAGTCGCGCAGGCGCGAAACTTCCCGGTGAAAATCCTGGCGGCCCGGCCAGACTTAATCGCGTGCAGAAACGCCTCTCCGTCCCAGCTCGACAACCTCCGCGTCCTTGATATTTTTCCCTTCGATGGTAAAGCGGAGCATCGTCCGCATTTTATGGAACCCGCTCATCCCCGCAGCGCCGGGATTCATGTGCAGCATGTTGTATTGCTTGTCGTACTGCACAAGGAGAATGTGGGAATGTCCGCAGATAAAAAGTTTCGGCGGATCTTTTTCGATGATCTTCCTCGCTTCGGGAAAATAATTCCCCGGTCGCCCGCCGATGTGGATCATGAGCACGTCGACGTCTTCGCAGCGGAAACGGTTCTGCTTCGGAAAAATGCTCTGCACATTCGCGCCGTCGATGTTGCCGGAAACACCGCGCACAGGTTTTGTTTTTTCGAGCGTGTGGATGACATCCGCATTTCCCACATCTCCCGCATGCCATATTTCATCGCAGGACCGGCAGTACGAAATTATCCTGTCATCGATGTAGCCGTGAGTGTCGGAAAGAAGCGCGATCCGCATCTGCAAATGAATTGGTTTTCCACAAAATAAAAAAGGCCACCCGTTAAGAGTGGCCCTGTGTTTTTTCTTTCGATCAGCGGATCAGCGAAACGCTGCCGATCACATTGTGCTTCTTGCCATTGACATCGAGCGCTTTGATCTTCCAGACGTAAACATCTTCCTGGCAAAGATCTTCATGCCCCTGCACTCTTCCGTCCCATCCTTTGTTCCAGTCCGTCGTGGTGAAGATCATGTTGCCCCAGCGGTCGAAGATCCAGAGCTGGTAATGTTCAGGATCGATGCCGATTCCCTGCGGCCGGAAGATGTCGTTCACGCCGTCGAAATTCGGTGTAAAGGCATTGGGAACATAGAGCGCTACATCCGGATCGATGCAGATGAAATGCGTCGTCGTATCAACGCAGCCGTTCGACGTCATGACCGTCAGCGTTACGCCGTAGCATGCTGCGGAGTCATACGCGAAAGACGGGTTCTGCTGTGTCGATCCGTTACTGAAAACATCGCCGAAGTTCCAGCTCCACGAAGAAGCGCCGGAGGAAAGATCCGTAAAGTAGATCATCGGATCGAGCACTGTCGTCGGTTGCGGACCTGCAGAGAAATCGGCTACCGGGTTTGCGTAAACGTCAATGTAATTCGACATGACGATCGTGTTCGTGCAGCCTCCGTTGTTGGTCACGGTAAGTGTAACGGAATAAACTCCGGCCACCGTATAGCAATGCTGCGGGTTCTGCAATGTCGACGTATTTCCGTCACCGAAATCCCAGCTCCACTGCGTGATGGTCGCGGGCGCCAGCTGCGAGGAAAGGTCGGTGAAGTTCACGCAAAGAGGAGCGCATCCGGCCAGTGAATCGCCGGTAAACAGGGCCGACGGAATGCTGTTTACAGTAACGGAAACGGTTGTACTGTCGGTACAGAAATGCGCATCCGTTATGTATGCGGTATAGGTTGCGGAAACAGCGGGCGTAATGTTTTGCGTCGCGCCCGTCATTGGCGGTGCGTTCCATCCATACTGGTACGGACCCGTTCCGCCGCTGCCGCCGGCATTGAGCTGCACGTTCTGTCCTTCGCAGACGACGCTCGGCGTGGCCGTCGCAGTGACCGTCAGCGCGGGCGGTTCAGTGATCGTGGTCGTGATCGTGAATACACATCCGGTTGCGTCGGTCAATGTCAGGGTGTATGTTCCCGGACACAGGTTGCTCGTGCTCGGGTTCGTTCCTCCGGCAGGTGCCCAGTTGTAAGTATAGGGCGCCGTTCCTCCCGTTGCGCCGGGGCAAACGATCGCGCCGTCGCACGATCCGCTACAGCTGACATCGGTTGTCGAGGTAATGCTTGTTGTTGCGCCGGGGATATTGCCTACGGTTACCGAAGTTGTGTCGTGGCAATTGTTCTGGTCGGTAACAACAACGGTATACGTTCCCGGAACGATGCCTGTATAGTTTGCATTCGCCGGTCCGCCGTTCTGCCATTGATAAGTCGGAACACCCGTTCCGCCTGTCGCATTCGCAGAAGCAGAACCGTCAGGCATGTTGCAATGTGCATCGACTTCTGAAGTCGTAGTCACGATTGCCGCCGGCTCGGTAACCGTTGCGGATGCTGTTGCTGTACACCCGTGAAGGTCGGTGACCGTCACTGTGTAGGAACCTGCGCAAACGCTGTTGCAGCTTGCGGAAGAACATCCTGTGGTCCACGAGAAATTATAATTCGGTGTTCCGCCATTCGGGATCGCGACGATCTGCCCGTCGCATGCGCCGTTGCAGCTTACGTTGAATCCCGCCGCAGCCACCGTCAGTGCGGTCGGCTCGGTGATCGTAAATGTGGCGGTTGTCGTGCATCCGTTGGCATCAGTCACCGTACAGGTATAAGTTCCCGCACAAAGGTTCGTTACGCCCGGTGTCGTCGCGCCGTTCGGGGCCCAGCTGTATGAATACGGAGCCGTGCCGCCGGCAACGTTAACGGTTGCAGTACCGTCACACGCGCCGTTGCAGGATACATCCGTCGATGATTGCGTATTCGTCAGCGCCGCGGGTTCTGTAATATTGAATGTCTGCGTAATTGTACAGGTCGGCGAAGAAGCGTCTGCAATTGCGCAGGTGTATGAACCCGCACACATTGCTGTTGCATTCGCTGTTCCCTGTCCTGCCCCGGGTGCGGGCGTCCATGTATACGTGTATGAACCCGATCCGCCGGTTACGGCGACAGAAGCTGTCCCATTGCACAGCGCGTTGCAGGTGACATCCGTTTGCGACGGAACAATATTGATCGCCGTGGGCTGTGTAATGTTGAAGGTTTGCGTTACGGTACATGTGGGTACGGCAGCATCAGCGATCGTACAGGTATAGGTTCCTGCGCAAAGCGAAGTTGCAGTGGAAG